>JBJTWS010000124.1:0-3923 GCA_046081905.1 Synechococcus sp.
CCGGCACCGGCTCGCTGAACTGGGTGATGCGCAGGTAGCCCAGGGTGTGGCCGTCGTGGCGCAGCCGCTTGCTGCGCACGGGCCGCAGGTCCACATGGCGGCGCTCCAGTTCCACCTCCAGCAGCTCTCCCCCGGGCTGGCGCAGCTGCACCAGCACTGTGCTGCCCGCCGGTCCCCGCAGCCGCGCCGCCGTGAGATCGAGGCCCAGGTCCCGGCTGGCCTCACCGTTCACGCTCACCACCTCCGAGCCGCTCGGGATCTGGGCATCGGCGGCCGGGGATCCGTCCAGGGGGGCGATCACCACCACCTGCTCATCCGCCCCGCGCAGGCCGAGCTGCAGGCCCACGCCGCTCACGGTGCCCTGCTGCGTCGCTGATTGGAGGGCTCCGTAGTCGGCGGGGCGCAGCAGGCGGGTGTAGGGGTCGCCGATGGGCGCCAGCATCGCCTCGATGGCGGCGTAGGCGTCCGCGGAGCTGGTGATCGGCTGCTCGAGGGCCTTCTGGCGCAGGCACCGCCAGTGCACCGCCTCGAAGCGCTCCGGATCCACGTAGCTCTGGTTCACCAGCCGCCACGCTTCCACCACCAGCTGCTGGGCGTCGTTGAGGGCCAGGGCCGGAGCGGCGGTGGGCAGCAGCCAGAGGAGGGCCAGCAGCAGTGCTGCCACGGCCGCGAAGCCGGATCCGCGGCGGCGGCGCGGCGGGTCTGGGGCTGGGATCCGGGCCGGCGGGGGAAGCAGCCGTTGCGCGCTCACGGTGGGTTTCGGGCGATCAGTAGACTCTCGCAACCCAAACCGTCCGCTGCATGGCGAATTCCTCTCCTGCCGCAAAGTCGTCACCGGTATACGACTGGTTCCAGGAGCGCCTGGAAATCCAGGCGATCGCCGACGATATCTCCGCCAAGTACGTGCCACCGCACGTCAACATCTTCTATTGCCTTGGCGGCATCACCCTAGTGTGCTTCCTGATCCAGTTCGCCACTGGGTTTGCGATGACGTTCTATTACAAGCCCACCGTGGCTGAGGCCTACACCTCGGTGCAGTACCTCATGACCGACGTGAGCTTCGGCTGGCTCATCCGCTCGGTGCACCGCTGGAGCGCCTCGATGATGGTGCTCATGCTGATCCTGCACGTGTTCCGGGTCTACCTCACCGGTGGCTTTAAGCGTCCCCGCGAGCTCACCTGGATCACCGGAGTCACCATGGCCGTGATCACCGTGAGCTTCGGCGTGACGGGCTACTCCCTTCCCTGGGATCAGGTGGGCTACTGGGCCGTGAAGATCGTGAGCGGCGTTCCCGCTGCCGTGCCCGTGGTGGGCGACTTCATGGTCGAGCTGCTGCGCGGTGGCGAGAGTGTGGGCCAGGCCACCCTCACCCGCTTCTACAGCCTGCACACCTTCGTGATGCCCTGGCTGCTGGCGGTGTTCATGCTCATGCACTTCCTGATGATCCGCAAGCAGGGCATCTCCGGTCCCTTGTGATCCACTGTCACGCTGGCCGGTAGTCTGGCCCGGGGGTTGCGAAATGTTGCGATACTCCGGCTGCCCGGAGGTTCACTCCCGCGTGCCGGCCCTCTCTGACTAGTTTCAAGCCCACAAGCGCTACAGCGGCGCACCCCGGGGCGTCCGCCAGGACGCATCACCACCGGTCGACCTTCCCTCCACGGCCTCCGTCATGCACATCCTCAAGAAGCCTGACCTCACCGATCCAAAGCTGAGGGCAAAGCTGGCCAAGGGCATGGGCCACAACTACTACGGTGAGCCCGCCTGGCCGAACGATCTCCTCTACATCTTCCCGGTGGTGATCCTCGGCACCATCGCCTGTGTGGTGGGCCTGGCCGTGCTGGATCCCGCCATGCTGGCCGATAAGGCGGATCCTTTCGCCACACCGCTGGAGATCCTGCCCGAGTGGTATCTCTACCCGGTCTTCCAGATCCTGCGCGTGGTGCCCAACAAGCTGCTGGGCATCGCCCTGCAGACGATGATCCCGCTGGGCCTGATGCTCATCCCCTTCATCGAGAGCTTCAACAAGTTTCAGAACCCTTTCCGCCGTCCGGTGGCCATGGCTGCCTTCCTGTTCGGCACTGTCTTCACCATCTACCTCGGCATCGGTGCGGCCCTGCCCATCGACAAGTCGCTGACCCTCGGCCTGTTCTGAGGCGCTGCGAGATCCCACACCTGAAGGCCCCGGCGATCCCGGGGCCTTTTTTCATGGTCTGCTGGAGCCACCGCCTCAGCTGCCGAGCTTGCCTTCGATGTCGATCAGGCTCACCTGGCCCGGGTTGACCCGCAGCATGTGGTGCAGCAGCAGGAAGCCCACGATCGTCCAGGTCTGGTAGGTGCGGGCCTGCTGCCCCACCCAGGTGCCGGTGGGACCATCGAAGTATTCCGCCCATTGTTGCCGGGGCAGCTGGTTGAGCTGGGCCCAGTAGCACTCCTCGAGCATGGCCCGCATCTGCCCCATCAGCAGCACGTCGGCGGAGGGGTGCCGCTGCTCGTGCAGCAGCACCGCCCCGGCGAGGTACCAGAGCAGGCTGGGCCAGTGCCCGCCGTTGTGGTAGCTCCAGGGCCAGTTCTTCGGATCAGAGCCCGTCTTGTTCATCCACTCGTCGGCTTCCATGGGCGGATGGCAGATCCGCATCGGCATCTGGGCCATCAGGTGCTCGCGGTTGTGGAGCACCAGGCGGAAGAGGGCCCGCTGCTGGGGCGCGGTGATCAGACCGAACAGGCAGGCCAGGGAATTGCCGAGGCTGTAGAAGCGGAAATCGGGTCGCCCCGTGCGGATGTTGCCGATCAGGTAGCCGCCCCGGTTCTCCATCCAGTCCTGCAGCCAGGGGGGGATCACCTGGGGCTGCACGTTGAATTCGTTCTCGTGCTGGTGGTCGCCGTACTGCTCGGTGGGGCGGCGCCGCAGCACCTGCACCGTCTTGCTGGTGACCCAGTAGTGCTTCAGCAGGAAGGAGCGCAGGTCGTGCATCCATTCCCGCGTCAGCTCGATCCGCTGGTGCAGCAGCCGGCTCTGGCGGTCGTGCTGGGCCAGCTCCATCAGCTGGCAGCAGCTGCGCAGACAGCCGTAGAGCAGCACCTCCACCTCGAGGGGGTTGCCCCACACGTCCATCGGACGGTCGATCATGAACGCGCAGTCGGGCACGAACAGCACCGGCGTGCCCTCGAAGGTGGGGTGCAGCACCAGATCCAGCAGCAGCTGCACGCCCCGCTGCACCTGCTGGCTGGCGCCGAACTCCACGTCGCGGCTGTGCTTTACGTACAGCCAGCAGAGGATCGGCCACCAGAGGCTCGCGTCCACCGAGGTGATTCGCCCGATCGAGCGCTGGCCGTAGTCGGCCAGCACCACGCCGTTCTCCTCCACGAAGCTGGTGGGGAACACGCCGCGCGTCTTGGTGTCGTTGCTCTGCAGCTCCAGCGAGATGGTGAGGAAATTGCGCACGATCTCGAAGCGCCCCTGCAGCAGCAGGTAGACCATCACCGGCACGTTGTCGCGCAGGAACATCTCGCCGTAGTTGGCCTCGCCGGAGCGGCGCGGGTGGTCGAGGGCCGCCACCGATCCCACCAGTTCCCCCTTCACCCGCACCAGGGTGCGCTCGAAGTGCTCCTGGGCCCGGGTCACCACCGCGTCCTCCTTGGAACTGGGGCGGACCCGCTGGTGCTGCTGGCTGAATGGACGCGCCATCGGCACCCCTGTCGCTGGGCCAACGCTAGAAACGCCGGCCGTTCCTGCCCTGGCGTGAGCCGGCTCCGGCCGCAGCTGAGGTTCTGCTGGCCGCCCTCTAGGAGCCTGTCGCACATAGATCGGCGCACGCTCCTCTCTCCGCCGTCCCTGAATCCGCCCAGATCTCTGTGACAGCAATGGATCTGGGTGAGAGAATGGGCCATGGTGAAACCCAAGTCCTTCCGTCCCTGGAATCCCG
>JBJTWS010000125.1:0-10968 GCA_046081905.1 Synechococcus sp.
ACGGCGGCGGGTGCTGGAGGGCCGGGAGCTCAAGCAGCAGGTGATCGGCTATGGCGAGCGCACGATCGACGACATCGTGGAGGCCTACGTGAACCCGGACCTGCCGCCGGAGGAGTGGGATCTCGATCGCCTCGTGGGCAAGGTGAAGGAGTTCATCTACCTGCTCGAGGATCTCCAGCCCGCCGATGTGCGCGGCCTCTCGATGGAGGAACTCAAGGCCTTCCTGCAGGAGCAGATGCGCAACGCCTACGACCTCAAGGAGGGACAGATCGAGGCGCAGCGGCCGGGCCTGATGCGGGAGGCGGAGCGCTTCTTCATCCTGCAGCAGATCGATACCCTCTGGCGCGAGCACCTGCAGGCGATGGATGCCCTGCGCGAATCGGTGGGCCTGCGCGGCTACGGCCAGAAAGATCCGCTGATCGAATACAAGAACGAGGGCTACGACATGTTCCTGGAGATGATGACCCAGATGCGCCGCAACGTGATCTACTCCATGTTCATGTTCCAGCCCCGCCTGGAGGCGCCGGTCAAGGCATGAGTTCGATTCTGAAAACCATGCCTCCGTAGGGGCAGACCTTCGTGCAGAGCTCCCTCCCAGGGGAGCTTGAAATCAGCTCGAATTCTCCCCCAGGAATTCGAGGATCTCCCGGTCCTTGAGGCTCTGGGCCACGCCGCTGCAGGGCTCCCGCAGCGGCCGGCCGGCGGCCACCTCCTTCAGGCAGGCCTGCAGGCGGCCGAGTTCGTTCTCGAGGGTGTCGATCCGCTCCATCAGGTTGCGGATCACGCGGGCCTCGGCATCCGGCAGGGCCGAGTGGGCCAGCGGATCGATCCGCACGCCGCTCTGGTGGATCACCCGGCCTGGGATGCCCACCACCGTGCAGTCGGGCTCGACGCTGCGCAGCACCACCGAACCGGCGCCGATGCGGGTGTTTGCCCCCACCGTGATGGCGCCGAGCACCTTGGCGCCGGCCCCCACCACCACGTTGTCTTCCAGGGTGGGGTGGCGTTTGCCGTGCTCCTTGCCGGTGCCCCCCAGGGTCACCCCCTGATACAGCAGGCAGCGGTTGCCCACCACGCTGGTTTCACCGATCACCACCCCCATGCCGTGGTCGATGAACACCCCCTCGCCGATCCGGGCGCCGGGGTGGATCTCCACCCCCGTGATCAGCCGCGACAGCTGGCTCAGCAGCCGCGGCAGCAGGGGCACCCCGGCGCGCCAGAGCCGGTGGCTGAGGCGGTGGGCCACCAGGGCATGGAAGCCGGGGTAGCAGAGCACGATCTCGAGGGTGCCGCGGGCGGCCGGATCCCGCTCCCGGATCATCGCCAGGTCGGCCCGGATGGCATTCAGCATGCGGTGTCCTCAGGCGGCGGCCAGCAGGCCGATCTCCTTGCGTAGCTGATCGATCGTGGCAGCCCCCAGGTAGCTCTGGGCACAGTGCACCACCGGCAGCCGCATCAGCTGGGCCCGGTTCTGGCGCAGGGTCTGCTCCACCAGGGGCAGGCTGGGGCGGTCGCAGAGCACGTGGCTGGCGGCCCGCAGCAGGGCCAGCAGGCGGCTGCCGGTGTCGGGGTTGGCGGTCATCACCAGCAGCTCGTTGCCGCGCATGCTGTGCAGGATCACCTCCGCGGCCCGCAGGATGCCGGGGCTGATGCTCACCAGCCCCACGCAGCTGCCGGCCCGCAGTTCCTTGAGCAGGTTGAGCTCGTGGCGGAAGTCGTTGAGGTCCACCGGCACGGCCCGTACCCCGTGGCGCTTGGCGATCTCCTCCACGGGCTGGAGGAAGTAGCGGCTGGTCACCACCGTGCCGTTGTTGGAGCTCTCCAGCACCGCCTCGAGCTCCTCCATCGGCACCACCTCCACCGGTACCGCCAGGTTGGGGGCCAGCTCCTCGGCGATCAGGTGGGAGGCGCCGATGTCCTCGCGGGGGGTGCTCACCAGCAGGCGGGCACCGCAGCGCAGCCGCCAGTCGATCTCGCGGGTGAGCAGGTCGCGGGCCTGCTGCAGGGTGCAGCCGGCGTTGAGCAGCCCGTCGACGCTCTGGCGCACCTCCCGGTCGATGTCCGGCAGGGCCTTCTGGCGCGGCCCGGGGGGCAGGCGGATCTCGCGGGGGTTCTGCTGGTCGCGCACGTAGATGCCGGAGCCGGCCATGGCCTCCACCACGCCGTCGTTCTCCAGCTGGCGGTACACCTTGCTGATCGTGTTGCGGTGCAGGCCGGTCTTCATCGCCAGCTGCCGTGTACTCGGCAGCCGGTGGCCGGGCGGGTAGTGGCGCGCCGCGATGGCAAAGCAGATCTGGTTGTAGAGCTGCGTCGACGCCGGGATGTCGCTTTCCTGCTGGATGTGGAACCGCACGCCGGAGGGGACAGAGCTTTCGCCGGCCACCCTAAGGATCCCAGGGCCGCGTGACAATTGTTCCGTTGGCCCATGGTCATGTGCCGGTCTCAGCCACTGGCAGCCGCTGGACACAATGGGGAGCGCCTGCCCCATCCGCCGCCATGGCCCCTGCCGCCGCCGCGCCCGCGCCCAGCACCGCCGGCTGGCTGGAGATTCCGGTGCCGGCGGCAGCGGAGGTGGCCCCCACCCGGCTGCGCTGCTGGTGGGAGCCGAGCCGCCGCGGGCCAGCTTCGGCGGCGGTGCTGGTGCTGCCGGAGGTGTTCGGCGTGAACGACTGGGTGCGGCGGGTGGCGGCTCGCCTGGCCGCCGAGGGCTACGACGCACTGGCCCTGCCCCTCTATGCCCGCACCGCCCCGGAGCTGGATCTTCCCTACGACGAGGCCAGCCTGGCGGAGGGCCGCCAGCACAAGGAGCGCACCACCGCGCCCCAGATCCTGGCGGACGTGGCGGCCGCGGCCGGCTGGCTGCAGGCGGCGGGCCCCCGCCCCTTGGGCTGCGTGGGGTTCTGTTTCGGCGGCCATGCCGCCCTCCTGGCGGCCACCCTGCCCGCGATCACCGCCACGGCGGATTTCTATGGGGCCGGCGTGGCCAGCGGCCGGCCCGGCGGGGGTGCCCCCACCCTGGAGGAGGTGCCGCGGGTGCTGGGGCGGCTGCTGTGCGTCTGCGGCAGCCGGGATCCGCTGATCCCCGCCGCCGATGCTGCCGCCATCCGCGCGGCCCTGGAGGCGGCCGGCGGGGGGCGGCACCGCTACCTGGAGCTGGAGGCGGGCCATGGCTTCCTCTGCGATGCCCGCCCAGACCACGCCCCGCAGGCCGCGGCCCAGGCCTGGGAGGCCCTGCTGGCGTTCTTCTCCGCCAGCCTGGGACCGGCGGCTGAGGCCGCCTGAGGAATGCCGGCGTCAGCCGGCGGTGGCTTCGGTGCGGGTCTCGGCTTTCTCGGCGCGGCCTTCGGCCTTGGGGCGAGCGGGGGCTGGCTTGCCGCCGGCCGCCTTGCGGGGGCTGAGGAACATGATCATGTTGCGCCCTTCCCGCTTGGGCGGCTGCTGGATTTCGGCCGCCTCCTCGAGGTCCTTGGCCATCCGCATCAACAGGGTTTCGGCCAGGGCGGTGTGCTGGATCTCGCGGCCGCGGAAGATCACGGTGCACTTCACCTTGTCGCCGGCCTTGAGGAAGCGGGTGGCCTGGCCGATGCGCACGTCGTAGTCGTGCTGGTCGATCTTGTAGCGCATCTTGACCTCCTTGACCTCGGTCTGGTGCGACTTCTTCTTGGCCTCCTTGGCCTTCTTCTCCTGCTCAAACTTGTATTTGCCGTAGTCCATGATCCGGCACACGGGCGGATCGGCCTTCTCGCTCACCAGCACCAGGTCGAGCTCGCGCTCCTTGGCCACCTCCAGGGCCGCCTCCCGTGTGATCACCCCCAGCTGACTGCCGTCGGCATCCACCACCCGGAGGTTGGGGTAATTGATGCGCTCGTTGATGTTGGGCAGCTCCCGGACAGGAGCACGGCGGTCAAAACGGGGACGGGGAGGCATTCAGAGGGGCGAAGGTTTGCTGGCGCTGTCCGTGGGGTCTGGGCTCGCCCTGGGCCGGGTCTGGTCCAGGTCCGGGCTGATCCACTGGCCCGGGCACACCGGGGAATCCAGGGAACGGACGGCAGATCTTCACCCTAGAACGGCTGCGATCTCCTGGGCAGCCTGTTGCGTCACGTCACCATCGGTGCTGGCGTCGCCGCTCCCCAGCCAGACGGGGGTGTGCTGCCGCCGGAACCAGGTGCGCTGCCGCTTGGCGAACTGCCGGGTGCGCTGCTCGGTGAGGCGCCGGGCCTCGGCTTCGCGCAGTTCGCCCCGCAGCACCCGCCGGGCCTCGCCGTAGCCGATCGTTTCCAGCAGGGGCAGGTCCTCGCCGTAGCGCTGGATCAGCCGCTCGGTTTCCGCCACCAGGCCGGCGGCGTAGAGGGCCTCGGTGCGCCGCTGGATGCGCTGGCGCAGGTCGGCCGGATCCAGGCCCAGTTCCAGCACCCGCCAGGGGGGCGGGTTGCGGCGCTGCTGCTGCGACAACGGCCGGCCGGTGGCGTAGAGCACCTCCAGGGCCCGCTGGGTGCGCACCACATCCGCCGGGGCGATCCGCGCGGCGGCTTCGGGGTCGGCCTGGCGCAGCAGGGCGTGGCAGGAGGGCTGGCCCAGGGCCGTGAACTGGGCCCGCAGCTGCGGCTGGGGCGGCACGGCCGGCGGTTCGAGCCCCTGGGTGAGGGCCTGCAGGTAGAGGCCGCTGCCCCCCACCAGCAGGGCCACGCCGCGGCGGGCATGCTCCCGCTCGATCGTTTCCAGGGCCAGCGACCGGAATTCCTGCAGGGTGAGGGGCTGGTCGGGGGGACGCAGGTCCAGCAGCTCATGGCGCACCCGGGCCCGCTGGGCGGCGGTGGGCTTGGCGGTGCCGATGTCCATGCCTGTGTAGAGCTGCCGTGAATCGACCGACAGCACGGCCAGGTCGAAGCGCTCCGCCAGGGCAATGCCCAGGTCCGTCTTGCCGCTGGCGGTGGGGCCCAGCAGCACCACCACCACGGGAGGAGCGGAGGCGGCGCCGGCGGGCTCGGGGGACACGGGGGAGGGGGCAGCGGCCGCCACTTTGCAGGGTCGCCGCCGCAGGGGCGGCTGCACCCCCAAGGCAAACGGCTCCCCAGAAGCGGCTGCAAGCCTCTCCAGGCTGCCGGTGTTAGGTTTGCCGCCGCGGCAAGGCCTACGAAGGTTTTGCGACCCCTTCCGCCCCGGGATTCCGCCGTCCTGTGACCCATCCCCGGCGACACCCACCCGCATGAGCGACGCCACCAAAGTCCAGGCCGCCTACGGCGCTGAGCAGATCCAGGTGCTGGAAGGCCTGGAGCCGGTGCGCAAGCGGCCCGGCATGTACATCGGCTCCACTGGGCCGAGGGGCTTGCACCACCTGGTGTACGAGGTGGTCGACAACTCGGTGGACGAGGCCCTGGCGGGCCACTGCACCGACATCCTCGTGGTGCTCCATGAGGATGGCTCCTGCGCCGTGACCGACAACGGCCGCGGCATCCCCACCGACGTCCATCCGCGCACCGGCAAGAGCGCCCTGGAAACGGTGCTCACGGTGCTCCACGCCGGCGGCAAGTTCGGCGCCGGTGGCTACAAGGTGTCCGGCGGCCTGCACGGCGTGGGCGTGTCCGTGGTGAACGCCCTCTCCGAATGGGTGGAGGTGACCGTGCACCGCCAGGGGCAGGTGCACCGCCAGCGCTTCGAGCGGGGCCAGCCGATCGGTTCGCTGCGCTCCGAGCCCGCCGCCACCGGCGAGGCCGAGCGCACCGGAACGGCCGTGCGCTTCCTGCCGGATCTGGAGATCTTCTCCACCGGCATCGAGTTCGACTTCCCCACCCTGGCGGCCCGCCTGCGGGAGCTGGCCTACCTGAACGGTGGCGTGCGGATCGTCTTCCGCGACGAGCGCCCCAAGGCCCGCAGCGCCGAGGGGGCGGCCCATGAAGAGGTGTTCTTCTACGAGGGCGGCATCAAGGAATATGTGGCCTACATGAATGCGGAGAAGGATCCTCTGCATCCGGAGATCATCTATGTGAACTCCGAAAAGGACGGCGTGCAGGTGGAGGCCGCCCTGCAGTGGTGCGTGGATGCCTACTCCGACAGCATCCTCGGCTTCGCCAACAACATCCGCACCGTCGATGGCGGCACCCACATCGAGGGCCTCAAGACGGTGCTGACCCGCACCCTCAACACCTTTGCCCGCAAGCGCGGCAAGCGCAAGGACGCCGACGCCAACCTCGCCGGGGAGAACATCCGCGAGGGCCTCACCGCCGTGCTCTCGGTGAAGGTGCCCGATCCGGAGTTCGAAGGCCAGACCAAGACCAAGCTCGGCAACACCGAGGTGCGCGGCATCGTGGATTCGCTGGTGGGGGAGGCCCTCAGTGAGTACCTGGAGTTCCATCCCTCGGTGATCGATCTGATCCTCGAGAAGGCGATCCAGGCCTACAACGCCGCCGAGGCCGCCCGCCGCGCCCGCGAGCTGGTGCGCCGCAAGAGTGTGCTGGAGAGCTCCACCCTGCCGGGCAAGCTCGCCGACTGCTCCTCCCGTGATCCCTCCGAATCGGAGATCTACATCGTGGAGGGCGACTCGGCCGGTGGTTCCGCCAAGCAGGGCCGCGACCGCCGCTTCCAGGCGATCCTGCCGCTGCGGGGCAAGATCCTCAACATCGAGAAGACCGACGACGCCAAGATCTACAAGAACTCCGAGATCCAGGCGCTGATCACCGCCCTGGGCCTCGGCATCAAGGGGGAGGATTTCGAGGAGAAGAACCTCCGCTACCACCGCATCGTGATCATGACCGACGCGGACGTGGACGGCGCCCACATCCGTACCCTGCTGCTCACCTTCTTCTACCGCTACCAGAAGGCCCTGGTGGAGGGTGGCTACATCTACATCGCCTGTCCGCCGCTCTACAAGGTGGAGCGGGGCAAGAAGCACTCCTACTGCTACAACGAAGCCGACCTGAGGAGAACGATTGACGGCTACGGCGAGAAGGCCAACTACACGATCCAGCGCTTCAAGGGTCTGGGCGAAATGATGCCGCAGCAGCTGTGGGAAACCACCATGGATCCCACCACCCGCACCATGAAGCGGGTCGAGATCGAGGATGCCCTCGAGGCCGATCGCATCTTCACCATCCTCATGGGCGACAAGGTGGCCCCCCGCCGCGAATTCATCGAGACCCACAGCGCCGAGCTCGACCTCGCCCAGCTGGACATCTGATGGCGCGCTGGTCGCCGCCCTTCGGCCTGCCGGCCCTGCGGGCGGCCACCCTGCTGTCGCTGGCCCTGGTGGGGCCGGCGGCCCTGCCCGCCGGTGGGGCGGATCGCCGCCAGCCCGAGCTGCGCCGGCGCTCGGCCGGAGACCCGCTGCTGGCCTGCGGTCCGGCGCCCCTGCTGGCCTCCCCCCGCCGGTCGGCCCCGGCCCTGGCGCGGCTCGAGACCGGCGAGCCCCTGCAGGTGCTGCGCAGTTGGTGCAGCCCGGCCGGCCGCCGCTGGCTGCAGGTGCAGACCGCCGCCGGCCCTGGCGCTCCCCGCCGCGGCTGGCTGCCCGGCTAGCGGCCTCCAGCCTGTGCTCCGCGACGCCCTGCTGGTGGCCCTCGGGGCGGTGCCCGGGGCCTGGCTTCGCTTCCGGTTGGTGAATCACCTGCAGCCCCTGGTGCCGCGCCGCCACTGGGGCACCTTCGGGGTGAATGTGGTGGCCTGCTTCGCCCTGGGGCTACTCAGTGCCCTGGAGGTCCGCTGCGGTCCGGCGCCGCGGCTGGGCCTGCTGCTGGGCATCGGCTTCCTCGGCAGCCTCAGCACCTTCTCGAGCGTGTGCGTGGAGCTGCTCCAGTGCCTCCAGGGCGGCCGTTCTGCCGAGGCCGCCCTGCTGGCGGGCGCCTCGGTGCTGGTGGGCTTGCTGGCCGTGGGCCTGGGGTTGGTGATCGGTGGCTGAGGGAACGCTGCCGCGGGCTTCGGCCCTTCGCCGGGAGGCGCTGCTGCGCCGCCGCCGCCGCCGCTTCGCCCTGCGGGAGCTGGTGCTGGTGGGCCTGGGCGCCGTGCCCGGGGCCTGGCTGCGCTGGCAGGCGGCGGTGCAGCTCGGGCCCTGGCTGGGGGGCAGCGCCGGCTCCAACCTGCTGGTGAACCTGCTGGGGGCCTACGTGCTCGGGCTGCTGAGCGGACCGATCCCCCAGCGCACGGCCCTGGTGCTGGCGGTGGGGGTGGGCTTCTGCGGGGCGCTCACCACCTTCAGCAGCTGGATGTTCGATCTGGTGCAGCTGCTGCGCAGCAGCGAGCCGCTGCGGGGGCTGCTGCTGCTGGTGGGCAGCCTGGCGGGGGGGCTGGCGGCCGCGGCCCTGGGCCTGGCCACCAGCCGGCGCCTATGGCGGCGCTGATCAGGCCGCCAGGGCAGCTTCGATCGCGGCGGTGAGCTCGGCGGCTTCGGGGTCCACGGCGCTCTTGAAGCGGGCGAGCACGGTGCCGTCCTTGCCGATCAGGAACTTCTCGAAGTTCCAGGCCACATCGCCGGCGGGCACCACCTGGGTGAGGGTGGTGTAGGGCTCGGTCTTGGCGCCGGTGGCGTGCACCTTGTCGAACAGCTCGAAGCTGGCGCCGTAGGTGGTGGAGCAGAACTGCTGGATCTCGGGGAGGGTGCCGGGCTCCTGGGCGCCGAAGTCGTTGCAGGGGAAGCCCAGCACCGCGAAGCCCTGCGGGCCGTAGGTGTCCTGCAGCTTCTGCAGGCCGGCGTACTGGCGGGTGAAGCCGCAGCGGCTGGCCACGTTCACGACCAGCAGCATCGTGCCGTTCATCGAACCCAGGCGGCGCTCCTCGCCGCTGGCGGTGCGCACCACCACATCGTTCACGTTGATGGCCATGGGGGTTGCCTGGTGGGCAGGGGAAGGAGGGGCGGACCCTAGCGGCTCCCCCCATACACTCGGTACTGCGGCGACCTCCGCTGATGACCGAGGCTCCCGGAACGGTCACCGCCAGTTCCCCCAACGGCACGCCCCTGGCCGAGGTGGTGTCGCAGCAGTTGCTGCGCCTGCTGGAGGCCGGCAACTACGACGCCGTGAAGCTGCTGCTGCAGCCCGTGCAGGAGGTGGACGCGGCCGAGGCGATCGGCCTGCTGCCCCGCACCCTGCAGGCCCTGGCCTTCCGCCTGCTGCCCAAGGACGAGGCGATCGAGGTGTACGAGTACCTCGATCCGGCGGTGCAGCAGACCCTGCTGGAGCGGCTCCGCTCCGGTGAGGTGCTGGAGCTGGTGGAGCAGATGTCGCCCGACGATCGGGTGCGGCTGTTCGATGAGCTGCCGGCGAAGGTGGTGCGGCGGCTGCTGGCGGAGCTCAGCCCGGCGGAGCGGCGGGTGACGGCCCAGCTGCTGGGCTACGAGGCCGAGACGGCCGGCCGGTTGATGACGACCGAGTTCATCGACCTCAAGGAATTCCACAGCGCCGCCCAGGCGCTGGCGATCGTGCGCCGCCGTGCCCGCGACACCGAGACGATCTACAGCCTCTACGTGACCGATGCCTCGCGGCACCTCACCGGCATCCTTTCGCTGCGGGATCTGGTCACGGCCGATCCGGACGACCGCATCGGCGATGTGATGACCCGTGAGGTGGTGAGCGTGTCCACCGACACCGACCAGGAGGAGGTGGCGCGGGTGATCCAGCGCTACGACTTCCTGGCGGTGCCGGTGGTGGACCGGGAGCAGCGGCTGGTGGGGATCGTCACCGTCGACGACGTGATCGACGTGATCCAGCAGGAGGCCACCCGCGACCTCTACGCCGCCGGTGCCGTGCAGGCCGGTGATGAGGACGACTACTTCCAGAGCAACCTCTTCACCGTGGCCCGGCGGCGGGTGGTGTGGCTGCTGGTGCTGCTGATCGCCAACAGCGGCACCGCCGCCGTGATCGCCTCGATGGACGGGGTGCTCAAGCAGGTGGTGGTGCTGGCGGCCTTCATCCCCCTGCTGATCGGCACCGGCGGCAACGTGGGCGCCCAGAGCTCCACGGTGGTGATCCGCGGCCTCAGCACCCAGCGGATCCAGGCCCTGGGGCCGGGGCGGGCCATCTGGAGGGAGGCGGTGGCCGGAGCCCTGCTGGGACTGCTGATGCTGCTGGTGGTGGTGCCCTGGGCCTCCTATGTGTCCGGCGGCAACTGGGTGGTGGCGGGCGCGGCCGGCATCAGTCTGGTGGCGATCACCACCCTGGCGGCCACGGCGGGATCGGCGCTGCCGTTGCTGTTCGATCGGATCGGCCTGGATCCGGCGCTGATGTCGGCGCCGTTCATCGCCACGGCCACGGACGTGGCGGGGGTGTTTATCTATCTGCAGACGGCCTCCTGGCTGCTGCACACCCTGGGCCGCTGAGCCCGGCGCCCCCTGGCGCGGCCTGCTGCGGTTTGGCAGGAATTCTGAGAGGAGTTCACAGTTCTTCAGGTTAGGCTGGAACCATCGTGAAGTTCTGTGCCGTGACCGTGGCTTTGCTGCTCGAAGACGCTCCGGCTGCCCGGACCGTCCCCCCGGCGGAGCGGACCGCCGCCCGCCTTCCCCAGGTCGATGGCGACCTGGTGCGCTCCTACCTGCGCGACATCGGCCGGGTGCCGCTGCTCACCCACGAGCAGGAGATCACCATCGGCCGCCAGGTGCAGGAACTGATGGCCCTCGAGGAGCTCGAGCTCGAGCTGGAAGGGCGCCTGGGCACCAAGCCCAGCCACGTGCAGCTGGCGGAGGCCGCCGGCCTGCCGCCCGCCCTGCTCAAGCGCCGCCTGCACGCCGGCCGCCGTGCCAAGGAGCGGATGGTGGCGGCGAACCTGCGTCTGGTGGTGAGCGTGGCGAAGAAGTACACCAAGCGGAACATGGAGCTCCTGGACCTGATCCAGGAGGGCACCCTGGGGCTGGTGCGGGGGGTGGAGAAGTTCGACCCCACCCGCGGCTACAAGTTCTCCACCTACGCCTACTGGTGGATCCGCCAGGGGATCACCCGGGCGATCGCGGAGAAGAGCCGCACGATCCGGCTGCCGATCCACATCACCGAG
>JBJTWS010000126.1:0-3286 GCA_046081905.1 Synechococcus sp.
CTCCTGTCCGTCCGCCAGGCGGGAGTCAGAGAGGCGATCCAGCTCCAGGTCATCCACCAGATCCATCAGCTCCTCGTAGGCCTTGGCCGGAACGCAAGTGAAGGCTGGTTCGCCGTCGCCGAGGCAAACCGGATCTTTGGCTTTGACGGCTGGCAGCGCCAGACCATCGCCGTCCGCTGCGTTGCCCAGGCCGAGCGATCCATTGGCCGGGACCAGAAGCCCGGCTGGGGTGTGACCTACACCGCCCGCGTGCGCGTCACCGTCACCGCCGGTGGGCTCCCCTCTCTGGTCCGTGAGGGCAGCGGCGCCGGCCACGGCATCGACGTGGACCTGGGCCAGGCCCATGAGTCCGCCCTCAAGGAGGCCGAGACCGATGCCATGAAGCGGGCATTGATGACTTTCGGGAACCCGTTTGGCCTTGCCCTCTATGACAAATCGCAGCGGCAGGTCAGCGGTGCAGGTGGCCAGGGTGATGGGCCCCAGCGGCCAGGCGGGCAGCGATCTCCCGTGAGTCGGCCGGCGGCGGGGAATCCCTCTTCCGTGGCAGCATCCCCGGCCCAAGAGCGCACCCCGGCACCGACCTCGACGTCAGCCTCGGCCGACCCCGGCCAGGTGGCCCTCGATGCCGAGACGATCCAGCACCTCCACAGCACCCTGCGGGCTCTGCCCCGCCCCCAGCTGGAAAGCCTCACCAGGGCCTTCCGCAAGCGGTTTCAGGTGCCCGAGGAGGCGGTGACGATCGCCGATCGGATCAACCAGAGGTGCCACCACGACTGGATTGAGACGTTCCTGGAGCAACATCAGCCTCAGCCCGGCCGAGCTGTCCGGCCCCTGTCCTGGGGGGGCAAGTCGGCGGCTTCTGCCTACGTTTGGCCCATGGCCTTCCCCCGCATCAGCCACGATCCCGCCGTGATGGGCGGCAAGCCCTGCATTCGCGGGCTGCGCATCACGGTCAGCACTGTCGTGGGGTTGATCGCCAGCGGCAGCAGCCGCGAGCGGATCCTGCAGGCCTACCCGCAACTGGAAGCGGCTGAGATCAATGAGGCTCTGGCCTCTCAACTCCACCGACCTGATTGAAGGCTCAGCTCTTGAGGTAGCGCTCCACAATTGCGGTGGTCCAGGTCGCCACGCCGGTGCGAAAGAAATCCTGGTCTTCAGTCCAGATTGCGCACTCCAGCTGTAACGCCATGGCCAGAGCCGCCAGTCGGCTAGGTCCCGGATGCGCATGAGCGCCTCGTCCCGAGCTGCTGGTGCATGCGCAGCAGATACCTGGCTGAGCCCCCGGAGCGTTGGCCCCGGGCGTTTGCGTGCTCAGCCGTGGCGCCATCCCGTGGGGGTTGGGCGAAGCCTTTGGAGTAACTCAGAAACAGAACGGCAGGAACTGGGTGCGGCAGGCGGCGTAGCCATCCACAAGAGCGCCGAGGCCGATCTGGTGGGCGATGCCAAAGCCGGTGAGACCTTCCACCACGATGCCGATGACGATGCCAAGCATGGCGGCACGGCCGTTAAACAGTTCAACTTTCCTGAGCTGCTCCACTAAGGTCAACTGTTCGGAGCTGTTTTTGAACAGCTGGTCGTTGGCGGAAGTGTTGGTCATGAAGGTCTCCTGGGTGGTGTTAATCGATGCGGAAGCGCGCTGGCATCCATCGGCGATGTTGGTCTGAAGCACAAGGGCACTAATCAACCAGGCGCCAAAGCCAAGCACCGTGAAGGTGGCGATCATCGAGTCCTCGGGGCCAGGTCTTGGGCGGCTGAGCACGTAGGTGGTCATGCCAGTCAGCACCATCACGAGGGCGACGTCGGCAGTGATGGCGGCGGTGTAGTCGGTGCTCATGGCGGTCAACCGAGACCGAGTTGGCCGAGGATGCTCTGGCCGGTGAGCAGCTCAGTGCCCAGACCAATCACGAAGCCGAGCATGGCCAGGCGGTCATTCCATGTTTAGCGAAGGCAACGAAACCGAAGCGGGATGTGGGATCAGTCATGAGTGTTGCGGTTTGTTACGGGAACTACAACGCAATGTGACCGGTTCAGGCGCTGTCGCGGCTGAGGACTGCGAATCAATGGGCTGCAGCCCTTCTCTTTCCACTCAATCGGCCTGGCGGAAGCCCTTCTTCACTACGATGAGCGCCGGAGTAGGGGCCCCAAAGCCATCGGGTTGATCCGTTTCGGGGCAGCATCGCCTTGATCCAGTCCGGAGGTCAGCTCGGTCCCCATGCTTGGATCAAAGGAAAAGAGACCCTGCCCATTGAACAGCAGGGCAAGGCTTCCTTCCAGGTGGAGCACCACCGGTTCCAGCACGTGGGTGTTGAGTCCGGCCGTGAGGTTTGCTGGCAGGCCGCCGTGGCCATCGTCCCGTTCATGGCCAGGGCGCCCAGAGGCGTGAAGGCCCCAGGATCACCAGCGAGCAGCAGAACCCGCTGGGGGATGTCGATAGTCGATTGGGGCGATGGACCTTTGCAGCGACCACTGAATAGGACGTGATTAGCAGGGCTTATCGGTGCTATCAGCTTTGCTGTCGTCCAATTGCGCCTCTGGGTTGGGCGGAAATTGTGAAGTGGTGTTACGTTCACGTGAGCGGGCGGATTTCCGCCCCACATCTACTTATTGCTCTCTGGCCAGGTTTTCGGGCCAAGCTCAGGCGAGCACTCCCCCGATCGTTCTCATGACCACCACTCTCCAGCAGCGCTCCGGCGCCAACAGCTGGCAGCAGTTCTGCGAGTGGGTCACCTCCACCAACAACCGCCTGTACGTGGGCTGGTTCGGTGTGCTGATGATCCCCACCCTGCTGGCTGCCACCATCTGCTTTGTTGTGGCGTTTATCGCCGCTCCCCCCGTCGACATCGACGGCATCCGTGAGCCCGTGGCTGGCTCCCTGCTGTACGGCAACAACATCATCTCCGGTGCTGTTGTTCCTTCCAGCAACGCCATCGGCCTGCACTTCTATCCCATCTGGGAAGCCGCCAGCCTCGATGAGTGGCTGTACAACGGCGGTCCGTTCCAGCTGGTGATCTTCCACTTCCTGATCGGCATCTACGCCTATATGGGTCGTGAGTGGGAACTCTCCTACCGCTTGGGCATGCGCCCCTGGATCTGCGTGGCTTACAGCGCCCCCGTGGCTGCTGCCTCCGCTGTGTTCCTGGTGTATCCCTTCGGTCAGGGCTCCTTCTCGGACGCCATGCCCCTCGGCATCAGCGGCACCTTCAACTACATGCTGGTGTTCCAGGCTGAGCACAACATCCTGATGCACCCCTTCCACATGCTGGGTGTGGCCGGTGTGTTCGGCGGC
>JBJTWS010000127.1:0-16368 GCA_046081905.1 Synechococcus sp.
ACCTCTGGCTGGATGAGGCGATGGAGGGGCCGAACCCGGCCTCGATCCTGCGCAACTCCGTGGTGGTCACCTGCGGGGCCATCGTGCTGCTCAAACTGATGCCCGTGGTGGCCTTGTCGCCGCTCGCCACCAGCGTGCTGCTGGCGGTGGGGTCGATCAGTGCCATCGGTGGTGCCCTGGTGGCCCTGGCTCAGGTGGACCTCAAGCGGGCCTTCAGCTACTCCACCACCTCCTATCTGGGGCTGGTGTTCATCGCCATCGCCCTGCAGAAGCCGGGCATCGCCCTGCTGTTTCTCTTCGCCCACGGCCTGGCGCGGGCCCTGCAGTTCATGGGGGTGGGCAGCATCATCGCCACCACCAACTGCCAGGACCTCACCGAACTGGGGGGCATCGGCAGCCGCATGCCGGCCACGGCCCTGGCCTTCCTGGTGGGCAGCGCCGGCCTGGTGGGTCTGCTGCCGCTGGGCGGGTTCTGGTGCTACGGCCTGATGCTCAGCAACCTGCTGGATGGGGCTCCCTTCTTCGCGGCGGTGTTCCTGCTCACCAACCTGCTCACCGCCGTGAATGCCGTGCGGGTCTTCCGGGCGGTGTTCCTCGGCCCGCCGATGCCCAAGACCCGCCGGGTTCCGGAGGTGATCTGGCTGATGGCCCTGCCGATGGTGAGCCTGGCGGTGATCGTGCTGCTGCTGCCGCTGATCCTGCAGCGGATCGATACGGTGCCGGGGATCACCGCCTTCCCCCCCAGCGTGGCGCTGGCGGTGGCGGGCAGCGGCCTGGCCGGGGTGCTGATCGGCTGCCTGCTTCCCCAGGACCGCTTCCGCTCCCAGTCCCGCCGGCCGGCCCTGCGGCTGGTGCAGGACCTGCTCGCCTACGACTTCTACACACCGGCGCTCTACCAGGCCACGATCGTTCGGTTGGTGGCGGGCCTGGCCCAGGCCACCCGCTGGTTCGATCTCACCGTGGTGAAGGGGCTGGTGGATGGGGTGGGCCGCCTCTCGATGGCCACGGCCGAAGGCCTGAAGCTCAGCGTGAGCGGCCAGCTGCAGACCTACGTCTTCACCGTTGTGGTGGCGATCGTGCTGCTGCTCACGACGCTGCAATGGATCCGGGTGGGGATCTGAGGACCTTCTGACGCCATGCTGCTCTCCTCCCTGCTGCTCGTTCCCTTCCTCGGCACCCTGCTGGTGCTGCTCTGGCCCGGCTCCCCCACTCCCCAGCGGCTGCGGATCACCTGCATCGCGATCCTGGCGGTGCAGCTGCTGCTCTCCCTGGCGGTGCTGGCCGGCTTCGATGTTCACCAGAGCGGGCTGCAGATGGTGGAGCAGCACCCCTGGCTGCCCGGCATCGGCCTCGACTACAGCCTCGGCGTCGACGGACTCTCGCTGCCGCTGGTGCTGGTGAATGCCGCCCTGACGCTGGTGTCGGCGGTGATCACCCGCGACATCGACAAACGGCCGCGCCTCTATTTCGCCATGCTGCTGCTGATCAGCGGCGCGGTGAACGGCGCCTTCCTGGCCCAGAACCTGCTGCTGTTCCTGCTCTTCTACGAGCTCGAGCTGATCCCGCTCTGGCTGCTGATCTCGGTGTGGGGCGGCGTGAACCGCGCCTATGCGGCCACCAAGTTCCTCATCTTCACGGCCATCTCGGGGATGCTGATCCTCGGTGCCTTCCTCTGGCTGGCCCTGCTCACCGGCAGCATCGATTTCAGTCTCACGCCGGTGCTCAGCGAGCGGCTCTCGATGGGCGGTCAGCTGGTGCTGCTCAGTGCCCTGCTGGTGGGCTTCGGCATCAAGATCCCCCTGGTGCCACTGCACAACTGGCTGCCGGATGCCCACACCCAGGCGTCCACCCCTGTGTCGGTGCTGCTGGCGGGGGTGCTGCTGAAGCTGGGCACCTACGGCCTCCTGCGCTTCTGCCTCGGTCTGTTCCCGGAGGCCTGGGCCCAGATGGCTCCCTTCCTCGCCATCTGGGCGGCCATCTCGGTGCTCTACGGCTCCCTGGCCGCGATCGCCCAGACGGACATGAAACGGATGGTGGCCTACAGCTCCGTGGGCCACATGGGCTACGTGCTGCTGGCGGCGGCGGCGGCCACGCCGGTGAGCCTGCTGGGGGCCGTGTTCCAGATGGTGAGCCACGGCCTGATCTCCGCCCTGCTGTTCCTGCTGGTGGGCATCGTGTACCGCAAGACCGGCACCCGCGATCTGGCGGTGCTGCGCGGCCTGCTCAACCCGGAGAAGGGCCTTCCCCTCACCGGCTCGCTGATGATCGTGGGGGTGATGGCCAGTGCCGGCCTGCCCGGCATGGCCGGCTTCATCTCAGAATTTCTGGTGTTCCGCGGTTCGATCACCACCTTCCCGGTGGCCACGCTGCTCTCGATGGTGGGCTCGGGTCTCACCGCCGTGTACTTCCTGCTGCTGGTGAACCGCGCCTTCTTCGGCCGCTTGGCGATCACCCCGCCCACGGGCGAGCCCCTGGTGGATACCCGCCTGGATGTCTGCCTAGCGCCGGTGGCCCCGCGTGAAACGGTTCCGGCCATCGCCCTGGCGGCGGGTGTGGTGGGTCTGGGCCTGCTGCCGGGGGCGCTGGGCCGGATCAGTGAACTCGCCACCACCGCCATGGCCCAGCTCGCCGGGGGGGTGGGCTGAGATGCCGATCATTCCCGCCGACCTGGTGCATGCCGCCCCCTCCCTGGATCGCGAGGAGATTCAGGCGCGGCTGCTGCGCGGCCAGACCCTGCTCACCGACACCCCCGAGCACGTGCTGCAGGTGGTGGGTGTGCTGGAGAGCTATGGCGAGGTGCTGGATGCCTACAGCATCAACCTGATCTATCAGGCGGAACACCAGTTCCTCAACCCGCTGCCGATCTTCAAGTTCCTCGACGGCGACCTCAGCCCCGCCAAGATCTGGCGGCACCTCAACCACGACCGCATCAACTTCGAGTACGCCGAGTACTGCATGAAGACCATGCTCTGGCATGGCACCGGCGGCCTCGATGCCTACCTCGACGGCGAGGCCTTCGCGGCCAGTTGTGCGGCGATCATTGCCGCCAAGCGCCGCCGCGATCCCCTGCTGGCCCTGCTCCATCCCCTGGCGCCCGCCTTCCTGCCGGAGCTGATCCGCACGGCGGCCACCACCCATGCCCTCGGCCAGTTCTGGCGGGTGATGAGTGATCTGTTCCTCGATCTGGCGGCGGCGGAGCGCGACGGCCGGGTGGGCACGATTGCCGATGTGGTGGCCTTCATCCAGCAGGGGCTGGTGGCCGCTGCCGCCAACCCGATCCGCTACGGCGTGACCATCGGCGGCGAGCACTTCTGGATCCTGCCGCCGGAGGCGGGCCTCACCTTCCTGGTGGATGTGGCGGTGCCCTACGTGGAGGCGGTGTTCCTGCGGGGCACCCCCTTCCTGGGCACCGTGAGCTTCAACGCCCAGGCCCAGCAGATCGCTCCCGACCAGGCCAAGTTCGCCTACGGGGCCCTCTACGCCGACCCGCTGCCCACCATGGGGGCCGGCATCCCGCCGAGCCTGCTGATGCAGGACATGTACCGCCATCTCCCCGAAGCCCTGCATACCTGGTACCGCGAGCGCACCCGCGGCGAAGGCGATGTGCGGGTGAAGATCTGCATGAGCTTCCAGAAGTCGATGTTCTGCGTCACCAACGCGGCCATCAGCGGCACCATGCCCCACCCGCTCGACAGCCCCGACCCGGCCCACCGCGCCGCCAATGCCGCCTATGCCCTGGCCTGGGCCGATCGCCTTGTGGCTGCCCGCACCGACGCCCTGGCGGCCTGAGGCCCGGCCCGGGCCAGGCGGGGATCTAGCGTGGGCCCATGGAGCATCAATGGAACCCCCGCCCCAAGCCGGATCGCGTGGAGTGGCTGGAGCGCCGCGTAGAGTTCGACGATTACGCCAGCAACCGGGCGTTTCTCGATCGCCTCGACGACCTCTGCGAGCAGCAGGGCCGCTATCCGGACATCAGCTTCGGGCGCACCTACGTGAACATCACCCTGCGGGCCGAGGGCGAGGCGGCGCCGATCGGCGAGGCTGACCATGCCTTCGCCGCGGCGATCGATGGTCTCCTCTGAGCCGCCCGCTGGCGCCGCGCTGCAGGGTCCCGCCCCCGACGACACCCCGGTGAACCTGCTGGCGGCCTACGAGGGCACCGGGGTGCAGGAGGTGCTCGAGCAGCTCGACCACGATCTGGTGGGCCTGCGGCCGGTGAAGGCGCGCATCCGCGAGATCGCCGCCCTGCTGGTGGTGGAGCGGGCCCGCACCCAGGTGGGGCTTGCCACGGCGGCGCCCAGCCTGCACATGTCGTTCACGGGGCAGCCGGGCACCGGCAAGACCACCGTGGCCGAGCGGATGAGCCAGATCCTGCATCGCCTCGGCTACGTGCGCAAGGGGCATGTCGTCACCGCCACCCGCGACGATCTGGTGGGGCAGTACATCGGCCACACGGCCCCCAAGACCCGCGAGATGCTGAAGAAAGCGATGGGCGGGGTGCTGTTCATCGATGAGGCCTACTACCTCTACCGCCCCGAGAACGAGCGCGACTACGGCGCCGAGGCGATCGAGATCCTGCTGCAGGTGATGGAGGCCAACCGCGACGATCTGGTGGTGATCTTCGCGGGCTACAAGGACCGGATGGACGTGTTCTACCAGTCCAATCCCGGCCTCTCCTCACGGGTGGCCAACCACATCGACTTCCCCGATTACACCGCCCCCGAACTGCTGGCGATCGCCAAGCTCATCCTCGCCGCCGAGAACTACCGCTTCAGCGAGGAGGCCACCCCCGCCTTCGCCGAGTACATCCAGCGGCGCATGCAGCTGCCCTTCTTCGCCAATGCCCGCTCGATCCGCAATGCCATCGACCGGGCGCGGATGCGGCAGGCGAACCGCCTGTTCAGCTGCATGGGCTCGGCGGTGACCAAGATCGACCTGATGACGATCGAGGCCGACGACATCACCGCCAGCAGTGTGTTCCGCGGCGAGGTGGAGGGGCTCGATCCCTCCCGCCCGCTCACCACCGGCTGAAGGCGGCGCAGCCGGCTTATTTGCGCTTGCGCGAATCGATCTGCAGCAGGTCGCGCACCTGCTGCACCTGCCGCGCCAGGGCGGGATCGGTGTGGAGCTTCTTCTCCACCTGCTCCACCGCGTACATCACGGTGGAGTGGTCCTTGCCGCCGAAGGCCTCACCGATGCGCGGCAGGCTGAGGTTGGTGCCCTGCCGCATCAGGTACATGCCCACCTGCCGGGCCTGGCTCACGGCCCGCTTGCGGCTGGGGCTGAGCATCTCCTCGGTGCGCACGCCGAACACCTCGGCCACCTTGTCGAGCACCTGCTGGGGAGTCACCTCCACGTCGCTGCCGCCGGGATCGAGCATCGGCGCCACCGATTCCACCGTCATCGGCAGGCCGGTGATCGAGGCGAAGGCCACCGCGCGTGTGAGGGCCCCCTCGAGTTCGCGGATGTTGGAGGTGAAGCGGCCGGCGATGTACTGGATCAGGTCGCGGGGCAGCACCATCTGCTCCTGCTCGGCTTTCTTGTGCAGGATCGCCATGCGGGTCTCGAGGTCCGGCGCCTGGATGTCGGCGATCAGGCCCATCGAGAAGCGGGAGATCAGCCGCTCCTGCAGCTTCGGGATCTGGCTGGGGGGGCGATCGGAGGCGATCACGATCTGGCGGCCGGCCTCGTGCAGGGCGTTGAAGGTGTGGAAGAACTCCTCCTGGGTGTATTCCTTGCCCTCGATGAACTGGATGTCGTCCACCAGGATCAGGTCAGCGGCGCGGTAGCGGTCGCGGAAGGCCTGCATGCCGTCCTTGCGGATCGCCTGGATCAGGTCGTTGGTGAAGGTTTCGGTGGACACGTAGAACACCCGCGCCTCCGGGTCGATCTCGAGCCGGTAGTGGCCGATCGCCTGCATCAGGTGGGTCTTGCCCAGGCCCACCCCCCCGCAGAGGAAGAGGGGGTTGAATTCCCGCCCGGGGGCCTCGGCCACCGCCAGGGCCGCGGCATGGGCCATGCGGCTGTTGGGCCCCACCACGAAGCGGTTGAACACGTAGCGGGGGTTGAGGCCTGGCGCCAGCTTGCGGGGGGTCTCGCCGGTGGCGGTGGAGCGCAGCGGCGCGGCGGGCCGGTCGCTGTCGCCCTCCCGCAGGCCGCCGGCCGGGCCGCTGAGGCCGTTGCCGCCGATCCCCTCCACCGGGCTCTCGCCCTCCCGGGCCGTGGCCACCTGTACCCGCAGGGGACGGCCGGCGATCTCCGAGGCCACGGCCTCGATCGTGCCGAGGTAGTTCTTGCGCAACCAGCCGCAGGCGAAGCTGTTCGGGGCCTCCAGCAGGAGCTGATCGCCCCGCAGGCCACTGCAGCGGGCCGGGCGGATCCAGGTTTCGAACGTGGGCTTGCTCAGATTGGCCTGAAGGGCTTCCTGAACCTGGTGCCACAGCTCCTGACCCTGCTGCACCGCCGCATCGCCTCCGTGGGTGCCGAATATACGCAGAGCCCGGCGGCTGGTCGGTCTTAAATGTGGCCTTGCCGCACGGGGCTCCGCTCCCTGCGCACATCTCTTTCCCGGCGCCCTGCGTGTCCTCCCTTCGCCCCCTCCGCCAGGCCCTGCGGCCCCTCGCGGCCTTCCGCCTGCCCCGGCTGATGCTTCCGGCCGCCGTGGCTCTCGGCCTGGGTGGCTGCCAGGGGGGGCTGCCCTCCTGGCCAGGCTTCCCTGGGCTCCCCGGCGCTCAGCGCCCGCCGGAGGCCCCCCGCATCAGCGACGCTGCCCCGGCCGCTCCCCTGCAGCCCGGCCGCAACGTGATCGTGGATGCCGTGGAGAAGGTGGGGCCGTCGGTGGTGCGGATCGACACCACCAAGCAGGTGATCAATCCCCTCGGGGGGCTCTTCGGGCGGGCGCCCTCGATCCAGCAGCAGCAGGGGCAGGGCTCCGGCTTCATCACCCGCTCCGATGGGGTGCTGCTCACCAACGCCCACGTGGTGGAGGGGGCCTCGGAGGTGAGCGTGACCCTGCCCGACGGCCGCAGCTTCACCGGCAAGGTGCTGGGCAGTGATCCGCTCACCGATGTCGCGGTGGTGAAGGTGGTGGCCTCGAAGCTGCCGGTGGCGCCCCTGGGGGATTCCAGCAAGGTGCGGCCCGGGGAGTGGGCGATCGCGATCGGCAATCCCCTCGGCCTCGACAACACCGTGACCGCCGGGATCATCAGCGCCATCCAGCGCACCAATGCGGTGGGTGAGGGGCAGCGGGTGCCCTACATCCAGACCGACGCGGCCGTGAATCCGGGCAACAGCGGCGGGCCGCTGATCAACGACCGCGGCCAGGTGATCGGCATCAACACCGCCATCCGCCAGGCGCCGGGTGCCGGCCTGAGCTTCGCGATCCCGATCAACGTGGCCCGCCAGATCGCGGCCCAGATCCTGGAGCGGGGCTACGCCAGCCATCCCTACATCGGCGTGCGGCTGCAAGCCCTCACCCCCCAGCTGGCCCGCGAGATCAACGCCACCACCGACCAGTGCCGCCTGCCGGAGGTGAATGGTGTGGTGGTGGTGGATGTGGTGGAGGGCAGCCCGGCCGCCACGGCCGGCCTGCGCCCCTGCGATCTGATCGAGCGGGTGGGCGATCGGCCCATGAAGAACCCCTCCGATGTGCAGCTGGCGGTGGACCAGGGCCGGGTGGGGCAGCCCCTGAACCTGCGCCTCCGCCGCGGCGACCGCAGCCTCGATGTCATCCTGCGGCCGGCGGAGCTCCCCCGCAAGGGATGAGCGGCGCGTCCAGCGCGCTGCCCGGCCGCCTGCCGCGCCAGCTGGTGGTGCTGGCCCGCTGGCCGGCGCCGGGACGCTGCAAGGGGCGTCTGGCGCGTGGCATCGGTGCCGGCGCGGCGGCGCGGGTGCAGGCGCGGCTCACCGCTCACACGCTGGCGGCGGTGTGCGCCGCCCGCCAGCGGCTGCCCTTCGAGCTGGTGCTGGCGGTGTCGCCCCTGGGACCGCGCGCCGCCGGCCGCTGGGCCCGGCAGCTGGGCCTGCCGCGGGTCGTGCCTCAGGGGCCAGGGGACCTCGGGACCCGGATGCAGCGGCAGCTGGTGCGCGCCCGCCGCGAGGGGGCGCGGCAGGTGGTGCTGGTGGGGAGTGATCTGCCCCAGCTGGCGGCCGCCGATCTGCTGGCGGCCTTCGCGGCCCTGGAGCAGTGGCCGCTGGCGCTGGGGCCGGCGGCCGATGGCGGCTACTGGCTCATCGGTCTGCGGCTGGAGCCGGGGGCTGGGCCCGCCCTGGGGCCGGCGCCCCTGTTCAGTGGCATCGCCTGGGGCACGGACCAGGTGCTGGAGCAGACCCGCGCCGCCGCCGGGCGCTGGGGCCTGCCCCTGGCGCTGCTGGCGGAGCGGGCGGATCTGGATCGCCCCGCGGACCTGAGGCCCTGGCGATGAGGCCGCCCCTGAGTGTGGTGATCGCCGCCCGCGACGAGGCGGCCCGCCTGCCGCTGCTGCTGGCCGATCTGGCGGTGGCCCCGGAGCTGGTGCGGGAGGTGCTGGTGGTGGAGAGCGGCAGCACCGATGCCACAGCCGCGGTGGCCCGATGGGCCGGGGCCCGGCTGCTCCACTCCCCCCCGGGCCGGGGTGCCCAGCTGGTGCATGGCATCGCCGCGGCCGAGGGCCCCTGGCTACTGCTGCTCCACGCCGATGTGCGCCTGCCGCCAGGCTGGAGGCAGCGGCTTGCCTCCGTGCTGGACGGCAGCCACAAGCCCTGCCGCGGGCGGCTGCGGGCCTGGTACTTCGAGCTGGCCATCGCCGGAGCCGGGCCGCTGCTGCGGCTCGTGGCCCTGGGGGCGGGGCTGCGCAGCCGTTTCGGCCAGCGGCCCTACGGCGATCAGGGCCTGCTGCTGCCCAGGGCCCTGCACGATCGGGTCGGCGGGATGCGGCCCCTGCCCCTCATGGAAGACCTGGAGTTCGTGGAGCGACTGGCGCGGGTGGCCCGGCTGGAGAGCCTGGGGCTGGCCCTGGAGGTGGACGGGCGCCGCTGGCGCCGGCTGGGGGCGCTGGCCACCACCTGGCGCAATGCGCAACTGCGGCGGGCCTGGGCCCGGGGCGTGGCGCCCGCGGTGCTGGCGGAGCGCTACTACCGGGCTCCTCAGGGGGCGTACCAGAAGGCGCAGCGGCGGCCCCGGGGTTCCAGTTCCCACCCCTGACCCTGGTAGAAACCCACCACGCCGGGATCGGCGAACAGACTCACCCGCTCCACGCCCATGTCGTTGAGCTGCTCGATCACGTAGTCCATCAGCTGCCGGCCGAGGCCGGCCCCCTGGTAGTGGGGATGCACCGCCACGTCCCACACCGTGGCATCCACCACGCCATCGCCGGTGCAGCGGGCGAAGCCCACCAGCCGCGGCACCCGCGGGTCGTGGCGCCAGAGGGCCACCCGCAGCAGGCTGTGCTGCAGGGCCTTGCGCACCCGCCGCAGGGGGCGGCGGTTCCAGCCCACCGCATCGCAGAGCTGCTCCAGCTCGATCAGGTCGATCGGGCGATCGAGGCTGAGCACCAGGCACACCTGCGGGTTGGGGGTGGGGCAGACCCGGTGGGCCGGGCCGTAGAGCTGCTCGAGAAGTTCGCTTTCCTCCCCCACGGCGGGGGGGCCGGAAAGCAGCGCATTGCCGCTGGCCGTGCTCCCGTTGCCAGTCCTGCCGGAGTTCACGGCCGCATCCTGCGCTAAGCAATTGAACGATCCTGCCCCATTCCTGACGCGCCTGCGGTTCGCTGCGGCAGGGTGGTTCCCGTTCCGGCCGGCGGCAGCGTGAGCCTTCCCCCCGTGGCGGCGCCCGATTCCGATCCCCTGCTGGTGGCGGTGCACGGCTGGATGCTCTCCGGCCGGCTCTGGCAGCCGCTGGTGGCGGCCCTGCCGACCGGCTACGCCATCTGGTGCCCCGATCTGCCGGGCTTCGGGGCGGAGCCCCGGCCGCGGGGGCTGCTCCCCAGCCTGGCCAGCTACGGCCGCTGGCTGGCGGCGGCGACCCAGGAGCGGGCCGACGGGCGCCCGGTGATCCTGATCGGCCATTCCCTCGGGGGCAGCGTGGCGCTGCATGCGGCGCCGCTGCTGGGCGGGCAGCTGCGGGGCCTCGTGCAGATCGCCGCCGGCGGCGGGGTGTATCAGCCGCGCCCCTTTGGCCTGGTGCGACGGGGCGGGGCCGCGTTTCTGCGCTTCCGCCCCGGCTGGCTGGCGCACCTGCCGGGCACCGGGGCGATCGCCGCGCCCCTGCGGGCGGAGGAGCGGGCCGCCCGGGGGCTGCTGGCTGCCAGCACCTGCCGGAGGGCGGTGCAGCAGTTGCCCTGCCTCACGGCGGCGCTCACAGTGCCGAGCCTCTGGATCACCGGCAGCCGCGACACGGTGATGGAGCCGCGCTACGTGCGCCACCTGGCCGGCTACACCTGTCGCCATCGCCTGGAGGTGCTGGAGGGGGCCGGCCATCTGCCGATGCGGCAGCGGCCCCGGGAACTGGCGGAGCTGATCCACGCCTGGATGGCGGAGGAGGGCCTCACCGCCGCCATCGCC
The DNA here is from genome assembly GCA_046081905.1 of Synechococcus sp. Lineage (GTDB taxonomy): Bacteria > Cyanobacteriota > Cyanobacteriia > PCC-6307 > Cyanobiaceae > CBW1002. The sequence goes on from JBJTWS010000127.1 coordinate 10,540, forward strand.
TGAGCGTGGGCGGCGGCTGGGCTGCCCTTCAGAGCTGGGCCAGGCCCCTCTCCTGCAGCTCGGCCAGCTGGGCATAGAGGCCCCCGGCGGCCCGCAGTTCCCGGTGGCTGCCCTGCTCGATCAGCCGGCCGCGGCGCAGCACCAGAATCCGATCGGCCGCCTCCACCGTGGCCAGGCGGTGGGCGATCACGATGGCGGTGCGGTCCTGCAGCAGGCTCTCGAGGTCGCGCTGGAGGGTGGCTTCGGTGGAGGGGTCGAGGAAGGCGGTGGCCTCATCCATCACCAGCACCGAGGGGTCGCGGATCGCCACCCGGGCCACCGCCAGCAGCTGGCGTTCGCCGGAGGAGAGGTTCGCACCCCGCTCCCGCAGTTCCGTCTGCAGACCATCGGGGAGACGCCGCAGCAGGGAATCGAGGCCCAGGTCGCGGCAGAGGCCCTGCAGCTGGCTGTCGTTGAGGGGAGCATCGAGGCGGAGGTTGTCTGCCACGTTGCCGCTGAACAGAAAGGTGTCCTGCAGCACCACCCCGAGCCGCTGGCGCAGGGTGGCGGTGGGCAGTTCGCGGATGTCGATGCCATCGAGCAGGATGCGGCCCCGCTGGGGTTCGTAGAGGCGGCAGAGCAGCCGGATCACCGTGGACTTCCCGGAGCCGGTGGGGCCCACCAGGGCCACGTGCTCCCCCGGGGCGATGCGGAAGCTGAGGTCTTCGAGGATCGGGTCGTCTTCGCGGTAGGCGAACGACACGTTCTCGAACACCACCTCGCCGGCACTGGTCCGCTCGCTGCCGCTGCGGCGAGCGGCGGCGCTGCGCTGCTGCTCCGGCAGGTCTTCGATCTCGATCGGCTGCTCCAGCAGCTCGCCGATCCGCTCCACCGCCGTGAGCCCCCCCTGGATCTGGGTGAAGCGCTCCGCCAGCTGACGCAGGGGATCGAAGAGCCGCTGGGAAAAGAGGATGAAGGTGGTGAGCACCCCCAGGCCCATGGTCCCGCTGGTGACCATCCAGCCCCCCAGGGCCAGCACCACCGCCACGGCGCTGAGGGCCACCCATTCGATGAAGGCCGAAATCGAGCTGTCGAAGAGGATGGTGCCCGTCACCGCCTGGCGGTAGGCATCGGTGGTGCGGGAGAAACGGGCGTTGTTGTAGGCCTCCCGCCGGAACATCTGCACCACCTCCAGGCCCTGCAGGTTCTCCTGCAGATCGGCGTTGAGCTGGCCGAGTTCTTCCCGCACCCGGTAGTTGGCCTTGCGGTAGCGGCCCTGCAGCCAGAGGATGCCGAGGGTCACCGGCACCTGGCTGAGCAGCAGCAGCAGGCCGAGGCGCCATTCGATCGAGATCATGGTGATCGCGATCACCACCAGCGTCACCAGGTCGGCGAGTACCCCGAAGGCGCCGCTGCCGAACACCTCTGCCAGGGCGTCCACGTCGCTGGTGAGGCGCGTCAGCAGCTTGCCCACGGGGGTGCGGTCGTGGAAGCGCAGCGACAGGGCCAGGGAGTGGCGGAAGAGGTCGTCGCGGATGCGCGCCGTGAGCCGCTGGCCGATCGCCTGCACGTTGTAGGTCTGCACGCTCTGGAGGGCGAGCCGCACCGCCACCGCGGCGAGCAGCAGCACCACCAGGATCCGCAGCGCCACGGGGATCGGCACTCCCTCGAGCCAGTGGAGGGTGGGCTCGCCGCGCAGCACCGCGATCGCCTGCCCCACCAGCAGCGGCTGCACCGCCGCGGCCAGGGCCAGGGGCAGCAGCAGCACCAGGGTGAGCACCAGCCGCCGCCGGTCGCGGCCGATGTAGGGAATCAGGCGCCGCAGGCGCTGCCAGTCGAGGCTGGCCATCAGAGGCTGCCGATGCGGTCGATCAGGGCCTGGAGCTCGCCGCCATCGAGGCGCAGGGCCAGGGGATGGCCCACCAGGCGGGCGGTGCTGTGGAACAGGTCTTCGATTGCCACCAGGCCGTTCTCCTCGAGGGTGCGGCCCGTGGCCACCAGGTCCACGATGGCCTCGCTCATGCCGGTGATGGGGCCCAGCTCCACCGAACCGGCCAGATGGATCAGTTCCACCGGCAGGTCGAGGGCCTGGAAGAACTCCTCGGCGCAGTGGGTGAACTTGCTGGCGATGCGGCAGTGGGCCGGCAGGTCGGCGGCGCGGCGGTAGCCGCTGCTGGCCTTCACGGCCACGGCCATGCGGCAGCCACCGAAGCCCAGGTCGAGCAGCTGGGCCACCGGCAGCTGGTGCTCCCGCAGCACGTCGTAGCCCACCACCCCCAGCTGGGCCTGGCCGTAGGCCACGTACACCGGCACATCGGCGTTGCGCACTAGCAGGGCACGGGCGCGGCCGCAGGCGCTGGTCACCATCAGCTGGCGGTTGTCCGGCTCCAGCAGGGCGGTGAAATCCAGGCCGGCCGCCGCGAAGCGCCGCACCGAGTGCTTCAGCAGGGCACCCTTGGCCAGGGCAACGGTGATCATGGGAGAGGCCACCAGGGGACTTTACCGATGGACACGATCGCCTCCCCTGCGCCGCCGGCCCCGGCGACCCCGCTGGAGGTGTCGCTGCTGCCGGTGCTCCACGACAACTACATCTTCGTGCTGGAGCGGGGCCAGGAGGCGGCGGTGGTGGATCCCGCCGTGGCCGAGCCGGTGATCGATTGGCTCGAGGAGCGCGGGCTGGAGCTGGTGGCGGTGCTCCAGACCCACCACCACAGCGACCACATCGGCGGCACCTCCGCCCTGTTGCGCCGCTGGCCCGGCGCGGCTGTGATCGCCGCCGCCAGCGACCGGGCCCGCATCCCCTTCCAGACCCAGGGCGTGGCGGGCGGGGAGAGCTTCCTGCTGCTCGGAACCCCCGTACAGGTGCTCGCGGTGCCCGGCCACACCCACAGCCACATCGCCTTTCACCTGCCGGAGGCCGGCCACCTCTTCTGCGGCGATGCCCTCTTCGCCGGGGGTTGCGGCCGGCTGTTCGAGGGAACCCCTGCCCAGCTGCACGCCTCCCTGCAGCGGCTGGCGGCCCTGCCGCCGCACACCCGGGTGTGGTGCGCGCACGAGTACACCGAGGCGAATCTGCGTTGGGCCGCCGCCCAGGAACCCGGCGACGCCGCCATCGCCGAGCGGCTGGAGACGGTGCGGCAGCAGCGCCGCCGCGGAGCCCCCACGATTCCGAGCACCATTGGCCTGGAGAAGGACACCAACCTGATGGTGCGGCCCGTTTCGGTGGAGGAGCTGGCCCAGCGGCGGCGCAGCAAGGACCACTGGCGCGGCTGACGGGCCCTCCGGCTGGCTAGGGCCGGGTCACCTTCAGACCGCCACCAGCTCGCGCCGTTCGGGGAACAGCAGGGCCGCCTCCCCCCGCCGCAGCGACAGGCGGCAGCGCTGGCCCCGGGCATGTTCCTGCTCCAGGGGCAGCCGCAACCGCAGCTGCAGAGCTCCCTCCGGCAGCGGCTGCTGCACCTGGTAGAGCCACTCGCGGCCGAGGAATTCGCGGCCCAGCACCCAGGCCTCCCCTTCGCTGTCGGCCTCCAGGGTGATGGCCTCGGGACTGACCAGGGCCTCGAGCGGTTCTCCGGGGGCGGCGTGGAGCTGCCCCTCGGCCGGGGCCAGCCGGCCCAGGGCCGTGGTGAGGTGATCGCCCTGGGCGCGGGCAGGCAGCAGGTTGCCCTGCAGCACGAAGCGCCCCACGAAAGGGGTGGCGGGCCGCCGCACCAGCTCCTGGGGCGTGGCGCACTGGTCGAGGTTGCCGTTGCGCAGCACCGCAACCCGATCGCAGATGGCCAGGGCCTCCTCCGGGTCGTGGGTCACGATCAGACCGCTGGCACCGCAGCGGCTGAGCACCGCCGGCAGCTCGCTGCGCAGCCGCAGCCGCACCTCCACATCGAGGTTGGAGAAGGGCTCATCCAGCAGCACCACCGAGGCGCCAGGGGCCAGGGCCCGGGCCAGGGCGAGCCGCTGCCGCTGGCCGCCGGAGAGCTCGTGGGGGTAGCGCTCCTCCAGGCCCCCCAGGCCCAGCAGCTCCAGCAGCCAGGCGGTGCGGCTGGTGTCCTGGCCGCGGCGCAGGCCGAAGCAGACGTTGCGCCAGGCGTTGAGGTGGGGGAAGAGGGCGTAGTCCTGGAACACCATGCCCACGCCGCGCCGCTCGGGTTCCACCCAGCGGTTGGGGCCGGCCATCAGGCGGCCGTCGATGGTCACGCTGCCCCGCTCCGGACGCTCGAAGCCGGCGATCAGCCGCAGCAGGGTGGTCTTGCCGCAGCCGGAGGGCCCCAGCAGCCCCACCAGCTCACCGGCACCGAGGCTGAGGTCGATCCCCCGCAGGGTCCAGGCATCTTCCGGTGTGCCGGGGTAGCGATGCCAGAGCCCCTCGAGGCGCACGTGCTTGCGCCGCGGATCGTCGGGGTGCGGGAGGGAGGAGGGGGCGCTGGCGATGGGCCTCGGCCCGGACGGGCCATAGTCTCAGCGGTCATTCTGTCCCAATCTCCGCGGGCCATGGGCGAGTTTTCCGGGAGCGCCGCTCCCCAGCCGGAAGCCGTGAACACCCCTGCGGCGCCGGCGCCGGTGGGCCCCTACAACCAGGCCGTGAAGGCGGCGGGGCTGCTGCATTGCTCCGGCCAGATCGCCCTCGATCCGGCCACCGGCGCGATGGTGGGCGATGGCGACGTGGAGGCCGAAACCCGCCAGGTGCTGGCCAACCTCCAGGCGGTGCTCGCCGCCGCCGGCTGCACCCCCCGCCAGGTGGTGCGCACCACCGTCTTCCTGGTGGACCTGAACGATTTCGCCCGCGTCAACGCCCTCTACGCCGAGGTGTTCGGCGAGGGAGTGTCGCCGGCGCGGGCCTGCGTGCAGGTGGCGGCGCTGCCCAAGGGGGCCCTCGTGGAGATCGACTGCATGGCGCTGCTGCCCTGAGCGGCGCTCCTTACCCTCGGCTACTGGCCGGAGGCCTGAAGCACGACCCAGATCCCTCCTGCTGCCGCAACACAGAGCAGGAGGGCGCTGTAGAGGAGATTGAATCGCAGGCGGCCGGCAGGAAGGCCAGGCTTCAGAACGGCCAGGCCCGGATTGCTGGGGTTGCAGTACACCACCGATTCGCTTCCTGTTCGGAACTGGGATACCGACTGCTCCGCCAATTCCCTGCTGGTGCCGAATCGGAAGCCAAATTCAATGCGTCTGCACTTATACCTTTTGCCGCCGATCGAGTACTCGCACACCACCCATGGGAGATGTGTGCCACCGGATCCATTGGGTCTCGGGATGAACAGGGTTCCTGCGTAAAGAATTCTTCCCCTCGCCGCGGGCCATCTCCTGCTCTTCTCCCCCCACCGCCAGGCCTGGTAGGTGGGAACAAGCACGATCCAGGCCGCCAGAACGGTAAAGATCAGCAGAAACAGAAGGATGGCTCCGGTGGATGGGGAATTCATGGGTGCAGGTGTTCAACGCCGGCCCTGGGCAGGCAGGGTGGTTTCGGGTTTGATTGGCTGGCCATGCAGCCGCTTGGCCTGTGTTCCTCGCCTGTCTTTGGGGCGCGTGAAGGTCCGAATCGCTGGATTCCATGCCGATGTTCATGGAATCACTGGCGGCCACGATGGAAAACGAGCCTAAGGGTGACTCACCTGTGAAGGAGTTTCCCCATTGTGTGCAGGCCAATCCTGTTCGGCCAGGGTATGTTGCCTGTCCGCCCGGTTGAAGCATGTCGACTGTGGTCACGAGCGCACCGGTGACCCCGGGACCTGACTGACGGACACAAGTCCGAAAGCCACTGCAGCGGAATGGGTCTCAGGTCATTGGGTGGGCAGGGAGCCGTGAGAGCTTGGGGCTCTCACACCAAACCAATCCCTCGTGGCATCCCGTGCC
>JBJTWS010000128.1:0-5496 GCA_046081905.1 Synechococcus sp.
GCCTCCTTTTCGCTCAGCTGGCACTGCAGCTCCGATACCTCCTTCCACTTCCCCTCCAGCTGCTGCTGCTTCTCCCGGTCTGCCAGGAAGATCTGTTCGCGTTCCTCCTGCACCTGGTGCAGCTGCAACAGAGTGAGTTCCGCCTCTTCCCGAGCGTCAGCCAGAGCAGCCTCCTTTTCGCTCAGCTGGCACTGCAGCTCCGATACCTCCTTCCACTTCCCCTCCAGCTGCTGCTGCTTCTCCCGGTCTGCCAGGAAGATCTGTTCGCGTTCCTCCTGCACCTGGTGCAGCTGCAACAGGGTGAGTTCCACCTCCTCGCGGGCCTCGCTCAGAGCCGATTCCTTTTCCTGCAGCTGTTCCCGCAGCCCTTGCAGCTCCAGGGTGAGCTCAGCAGGAGTGCGCCAAGCGCTCAGCAACTCGTTTGCCATATTTTCGCCCTGCAGACGGCGCAGATAGGCCACATCGGGCTCTCCCCCCAGCAACTGGGCCTGGAGCTCCAGGTCGAGATAGGCATCGAGCAAGCCCGGCAGGTTGCGGCAGATGGCTGTGGTGACCAGCGCCGTGAGCGCATTGGGCTTGGGCGGACGTGCTGGCTCCGTTCCCTCTGACGGGGTAGTGCCACTGAGAACATCCCGGAGGAGATCCGGGTGAAAGGTGTCGACGCCATGGAGGCGCCAGAGAGCCAGCCGGGGGGAGGAAACCGGAGCCGCCAGCAGTGCGCGATACCCCTGCAAAAGGTTCGAAGCGTCGAGCTCGGTTCCCTCGAGCAACCGATCGGGCGTGTCGTAGAGGAGCAGCACCGGCTCTTCACCTTCCCGAGGAGGCTCCTGCAGGCGATGGAGACCGGCCTGATCGAGCTGCGCCAGCACCCGCTCCGGCAAGGGAAACGTCGAATACCAGTGCAGCATTTGCCACAGAAGCGAATGGCCGCCATTATCGGTGGACCCGCCCCGGGAAGGCACAGTGACGCTGCGGGGAAAAAGGCTCAGCAATGGTGCAGTGGCTCTGCCGGTTGGATCCCCAGGAGCTGATCCGCGGAGAGGCCCTCGCCGAGGAAGCGCGGCAGCAGGGGATCGGGGGCTGGTTGCTGGAGGTGAGCCTCACGGCCCAGGGAAGCCTGGTGCCCCAGATCCCGTTGGAGGCACTGCTCAGCGGGGAATCCCTTCTGCCATTCTGCCTGAGTTGCCGGCTTCCGGCGACCCTGTCTCCCCGGGGGGAAGACCATGCCGCCCTGGCGTTCGCCCCCTTTCTTGCCCATCCGCTAGCGGTTCGGCTGGGCTCCAGCCCCCTGCTGGTTCTCGAGAACACTTCTGGATTCAGCCATCCGGCCTACGGCCCCCAACGATTCCGCCTGACGCTGCAAAGAGGATTACGGACTACGGGACTCTCCGCCGAGCCCTTGCTGCTCCTGGGCAGAGACGAAAGCCGCACCCCCCTCAACGGCGCGTTCGATGGAAGGGATGGAAGACCTGGAGGGGGAGAACTGCCCCCAGAGCCCTGCAAGATATGAGCGCTACCTCCAACGCGCCCACTACCGTCCTGCACCAACAGAGCTGCTGATCCCTGCCGTTCGTTCCCCAGCTCCCGGAGAAGAAAGCGGCGATCCGCAGCGTGATCGAGAGCTCTACCGGGAATGGCTGGAGCTAGCCGACGCTTGGTCTGCAGTCTGGCACAACTGACGCCCCGAAGCCCCGGTACTGGTGGAGACCTGGAGCGGCCACCAGCACTGGGGATTATGTCCCTCGTTCCCCGCAACTCCGGTGCGCCTACCTGGCCCAGAGGAAGCGGACTCCCCTGGGATGGAGAAAGAATCCGGCTGGGGTACCCCTGAAGCCAGCCACTTGGCCCTGCTGGTACATGGCTTCTACCTCGACCGGCTGGAGGCCGTGCTGGGCAGCATGCCCGCCGGAGGGGGACAAAAGGGGCTTCCGCCGGTGGATCTCTACCTGAGCACCTCCAGGCCGCAGAGGTTTGCTGCTGCCAGGCTGCTGCGGGAGCTGGGCTGGCCGCGGGTGCGCCTGTTCGGGGTGGCCAACCGGGGACGCGACATCGCCCCATTTCTTCGCCATCTCTTGCCCGCCGCTTTGGAAGGCGGACACCAAGCCTTCGTGAAGCTGCACACCAAGGCCTCCCCTCACCTGGAGGAAGACTGGGGAGCACACCTGGTGGATTCCCTTCTGGCCTCTGAGCTCCTGGAGAACCTCGGTGGTCGGTTGCAGAAGGACCCAGAGCTGGGCATGCTGGCGCCCAGCGGCACGCTGCTCCCGACCACGGTGGCCCTGAACCACAACGCTGAATACCTGTTGCCGCTGCTTCAGCAGCGAGGCATGGAGGGCTCCTGGTTCCTGGCCCAGAGATTTGTGGCCGGCAGCATGATGGCCGGCCGGCTATCAGCCCTTGCATCGCTCCTGCAAACGCCTTTCCCCCTGGATGGATTCACGCCGGAGGCGGGCCAAACGGACGGGACCCTGGCCCATGCGCTGGAGCGCTGGATCAGCCCGGTGGTGCTGGCAGAGGGCTGGAAGGTGGAGGAACTGCCCGGACCCGCCCGTGCCGTACCCAGATTTGGTTACCGCTGGGTGGACGAGCGCGATGCGCTGGTTCCCAAGCCAGCGCCGGCAGCGGCGCTGCCAGCTGCCGGCCAGGCAATGGACAATCGGGAACTTGGCCTTCCAGTGGCCGAAACAGACGGTCTGGCTGAGCAGCAGCCCCGTGAGCATCCAGCTCAGCAGCTCCAAATAGCGCTCGTCGCAGACGGGGCAGTGTTGACGGAGAAATTCATTCAGCCCACCATGGAGCCGGGCGTGGGAATTCACGAGGGATTGGACAGGTGTGACAACCCCAAGCTCTCACGGCTCCCTGCCCGCCCAATGAGCTGAGACCCACCCCGGCGCGAGGGTTCTCGGACTTGTGTCCGTCAGTCAGGACAGATGCAGGCCCAGCTCTTTTCAGTTAGCATAGCCAAAAGACTTTTTTGACAAGCGGTGGTTTTCATTGCTGTTTACCTTATTGCCTGCATCATATGCGCGTTCTATTGTTTTTCCACCCCATTGTGGTCGTCGCTCTGGAGACTTGCATGCTATTGCCGCATGCTTGGAATATCGCCTGCGGCAAGACGTCGACATGTTAACCATGTTCTCTCTCTCGGCCTTTATGCGCCAGCTGGATTCCTGCTTCTCCCGCTGGATATGGCATTATCGGTTTTGTCGAAGCTTCTAAGCGGCCCTGCGGCGCCAGTGTTCATCTGTGGCACTCCCCGCAGTGGCTCAACACTTATTCACCGCTTGCTGATCGAGTCCTCAAAGGACTTATACGGAATAACACATTACGAGTGGAGATATCCCTCAATTTGCCTTCAGTTCATTCTGGCTCTAACTGGGATCAAGTCACTGCGCACCAGCCGCTCCTACTGGTCCGGCACCGCCGTCTCGGAGACCGCATCCAAAATGCATCCGAATTGCCTAGGCGACTATGAAGAAGACGCAATACTGTTCGAAGAGCGATGCGGTCATCATCCCTATGAGTACCTCCACTTCCCGTATGATTCCTTGAACTCTAAGTTTTCACTCGAACCGCAGCGCGGAGGATGGAATTCATATCCAATCCGCCGCAGGATTATGAGGTTTTTTAAAATGTACTGCCGCTCCCTCTCTCTACTAAAACACCCGGCTAGGCGCTTTGTTTCCAAGGAAGTTGCTTCCAATGAACGGCTTGGCTTGCTTTCAGAGCACTTCCCGGGCGCCTATTTTATTGTTATTACAAGGCATCCAGGGGACTACATGTCATCTTTGTTGCCACTATTGCAGGTTTCAACGCAAGCCAAAACGGATTCTAAGGCGCATCTTGACGACCCTGCATGGTGGCCGTCATGGTATTTCTGGCTATCCGAACAAGCGCGAAACGTATCATTTTTCTACCAAGAGATGCGTCCAGCGGGCAACGTGATTCACGTCAGGTTTGAGGACCTAGTAGACAATCCCCGCGCTTGCATTGATCGAGTTCTTGACTTTATAGGCGCCACTCCGAGATCTGACTATGAATCGTTTATGTCACGCTTCGAGTCTGGCCAAGCTTCTCGCGCTCGAGGCTATTGCTATGATCCAATTAAGCTTGATCACAATGACTTCTCGGAATTCATCGAGACGTTTTATTGACCACCCATTGGCTACAAGAGACAGGGAATACGCGCTCTGGATAATTATTTTGATCATCCCGGTTCGTGCTCACTAGTAAAGGGTGGAGTCTCAATGCGAGTTGATCAATTCGCCAAGGAAACTCTGTAAAATCACCCCGATGCAAAATGGCCTCATGATTGCAGGCCAGCACTGGGATGATGGGCGTGTCACGCGACACCCGCTTTTGGTCCTCCGGCGACACCAAAACTGGCCCCCCGTGGATGGTGCCGCTGATCGCCTTACGGCGTTGCGTGGTTCTGTCTGTCATCGGTGTACTCCGTGTGTTCTTGGTTGCCCGGCTATCCGGGCCTGTGGATCGGTGTTCCCTCTCAGGCCGGATCTCCGCTTTTCCCGGAGCCGGTAGCTGTCGCCCCGGATCGTCAGCACGTGGCTGTGGTGCAGGAGCCGATCGAGGATCGCGATGGCCACCACCTGGTCGCCGAACACTTCGCCCCACTCCATGACGGGGCGGTTCGAGGTGATCAGCACGCTGCCGCGCTGGTAGCAGCGCGAGATCAACTGGAAGAACAGGTAGGCCGCATTCGGCTCCAGCGGCAGGTAGCCCAGCTCATCGTTGGCGCAGCCTTCCGCGCAGCGGTTGATCAGCAGCCGGCTCTTGGCGTACTGCGTCAGCCGGGTCTCGAGGGCGTGTGGCGCCTGGGCCTTGGCCAGGGCACTGATCAGCTCCATGGCACCGACGTACTGGACGCTGTGGCCCTGACGCAGGCCGCCGTGCACAGCTCCTTCCGCCACGGCTCCACGGCCCGCTCGACGGTCCGCAGGCTCACCTCGATCCCCTTCTCGCACGCCAGCTCCTGGCGCACCACGTCGGCATTGCCGCGGTGGGCCAGGAACCGTTCCTTGAGCCACTCCCGGTGGTCATCAAGAAAGGTGGTGCGCCGGGGGCGCTCGTAGGACTGCCACCCCCCCTGACGCCGGTACTTGCGCACGGTCTCCGGGGAGCAGCCCAGCTCCCGGGCAATGCGCCGTCGGCCCCAGCCTGCAGCCGTGAGCCGCAGGATCGCCTCCACCTCCTGAGGGGTCTGCACCGCCATCTCCGCAGCCATCGGCTCCAGAGATGCCTCCGGCGGGGGCGTCAGACCAGAGGAGGGGCTCGCCTCGGCGGGGTGGGCCAGTTTTCGTGTCGCCGCTGGACCAGTTTTCGCTGTCGACTGACAGGGCGACAAGCAGCTCGGGCTCAGTGACTATGAGCAGTCCCCCACTGTCAGCAAAGAAGTCCGCTCGGTCTGAACCGTCCATCTGGGGGCTCAACCGACGACGACCATGACGAGCACCCCCTATGACGCCGCCCTGCGGGAGC
>JBJTWS010000129.1:0-5037 GCA_046081905.1 Synechococcus sp.
CCGGCTGCCAGGGGCGAAAGGTCTTGGCTGTCTGCATGCCCCATTCTCTCGTCCAGATCCATTGCAGTCACTGGGATCCGGGCAGATTTATGGGCGTCTGTGGAGTGTCACGCGTTGTTCTATGCGCAACAGGCTCCTAGCCCTGCGCTATCGCCTCGGCGAGCCGGAAGCGGCCGTGGCCCGCCCTGGGAGCTACAGCCTGATTCCCTACGTGGGAGCACGACTGATCGACGTGAGCCTGCAGGTGCAGGCGGAGGTGCGGGGGAGCGGACCCCGCCAGCGCCAACTTGGGGCCACCCGGAAGTTCGGTCGCACCTGGGTGCAGCCCCTGGTGGGAATTCAGGGCAGCTATTTCCTTTCTCCCCGGCTGCGGGCCTTCGCACGGGCAGACCTGGGGGGATTCGACTTCAGCAGCGCGGCGGACTATTCGGGCAACGCCCAGGTGGGAGTGGGCTATGCGATCGGCGAGAACACGGATGTGAATCTCTCCTGGCGCTACCTCGGCCTGAACTACAACAACGGTAACCAGCGCGATAGCGGCTTCACCAGCTATCAGAACGGTGTGGGGATCGGCCTGAAGTTCTTCTTCTGATCTCCCCCATCACCCCGCTGCTGCGGCACCCGCTAGAGCACGGCAGGGATCTCCTGCCGCTGCCACGTCAGAAAAAGGGTGGAGACGATCACGGTGATCAACACATAGGCCAGGATTCCTGGAATCAACCCCTCCATGCCCCGGGCGTGGGTGAGGGCCAGCGCCGCCGCCAGGCCCGTGTTCCGCATGCCGGTGACCAGGGACACCGTGCGCCGCTCCAGCGGATCCCGCCCGGCCAGGCCGTAGCCCATCGCCAGACTCATCAGGCTGAGCCCCGCCATGGCGGCCAGGGCCGGCAGGTTCTGGCGAAGGAAAGGCAGGAACTGGGAGCCGCTGAGGATTTGCAGGGCCAGCAGCATCACCCCCAGCAGAAGTCTGGCCAACTTTCCGAGTACCGCGCTGCAGCGCTGGGCCAGGCGGGGCTGCGCCTGGGCCAGCAGCACGCCGGCGATCACCGGCAGCACCTGCAGCACCTGCACCGCCACCGAGGCCGGGCCGATCTCCCAGCCCTCCACACCCGAAATGGCCTTCAGCAACAGCGCCATCGCGGGAACCGACAGGATCGCCAGCAGGGCAGCCGCGATCTGCAGCCGGGCCGCCAGTTCCGCGGTGCCGCCGGTGCTGCGCACCCGAAAGAGGATCAGGGAGGCGCTGGGACACACCAGCATCAGGGCCATGGCGGTCCAGGCGGGCCGGGACAGGAGCCCCTCCAGGGGAAGCAGCACCAGCAGGAAGCCGGCCAGGGGCACCAGGAGGCAGGTGCCCAGCAGTACGCGCCAGAAGAAGGCGGGGCGATCGCGGATCAGCACGAACGGATACGCCTGCAGCCCCAGCTCGAGGCTGAACATCAGCAGGCCAACCGTGGCCGTGACCAGCAGGGAAGCGGCAGGGGGCATGGCACTCAGGCAGGGGAAGATCCGGCGATCAGGAGAACAAAGGCCACAAGGCCGATGATGGTGAGCGCGATGGCGGTGAATACGGTCACGGAGTGCTGATCGACATACACGAAATCATCACGGCCGATCCGCTTCAGCATGCGCAGGTGCTGCCGGGTGGCCGCCACCATCGCCAGGATGCCGATGATCACGAAGCCGATCGAAACCAGCCGCACGCTCAGGCCGGCGTGGTTGCTGCCTTCGAAGCGGGTGTGATTGATCGCGCCGATGATCTTGTCGAGCCCGAAGCCGAAACTGATCAGCGACAGGCAGGTGCGGATCCAAGCCATCATCGTGCGCTCAGCCGCGGCCCGGTTGCGCTCCTTGGCGAGTTCGTTGTTGAGATTTGTCATGGGCTCAGGCAGGGGGTGAGGGCAGGGTCCGTGGTCGCTCCGCCTCGGCGCGTCTCTCTTCCTCCTGCACCTCCCGGCTGAGGAAGACATTCAGGAAGGTGCGGATCACCGCGACCGCCGCCAGCTGGACCAGGTTCTGGGTGGAGGGGGCCGTGGTGGTGGCCACGATGTCGGCGGCGAGCTGGAATTCCAGCGCCAGCGACAACCAGCTGCCGAACTGCAGCCGGAGACTGTTGAAGCGCAGCCCCCCGGAGCTCCCCCGCGGGCGCGGGCGCAGCGCCCGGCCCAGGCTGAGCAGGAACCCAAGGGCCACACACAGCACGGACACGCTCTCCAGGAGAAAGCGCAGGCCGCCGGCCAGGTTCTCCAACCAGCTGCGGAGGAGTTCAAGGGCCATGGCTCAGCTCCCCACCACGCAGCGGAATCCCATGTGGCAGGTGGAGGTGTCGATTCCCTGGGCCATGCGGGCCGGGGGACGGTAGCGGCGGCAATAGCTCGGAGCGCAGAGAAAGGAGCCGCCCTTCACCACCTTGCGGGGGATCGAACCGTGTTGGGAGCCCGGGTCGATGCTCTCCTGCCGGGAGGCGCCGCGGGGGTTCTCGATCGTGCAGCAGCCGCCCGCCGCCTTGTGGGCCGCCACCGTGGCGCCGTGGCCGGCATACCAGTCGTCGGTCCACTCCCATACGTTGCCGATCATGTCGAGCAGGCCGTAGCCGTTCGCCGGGAAGCTCCCCACTGGCGAGGTGCGCTCCCAGCCATCGAGCCGGCTGTTGTGGTGCGGAAACTCCCCCTGGAAGGTGTTGGCCATGGGCCGGCCCTGCGGGTGAAGTTCCTCGCCCCAGGCGAATTCCACGCCCTCCCGGCCGCCCCAGGCGGCCCGCTCCCACTCCGCCTCGCTCGGAAGCCGCTTGCCGGCCCAGGCGGCATAGGCGGCCGCATCGTCGTGGGCCACGTGCACCACGGGATGCTGCTCCCGGTTCCGGATCGAGCTGCCGGGTCCCTCCGGATGGCGCCAGTTGGCCCCGGGGATGTACTGCCACCAGCGGTAGGGATTGCCAGTGCCGATCGGCCCCGGGGGCGGCACGAACACGATCGAGGCGGGCTGCAGCAGCTCCGGCCGGGCCTCGGGATAGGCCGCCGGATCGGCGGGCCGCTCCGCCAGGGTCACGTGGCCCGTGGCCTTCACGAACCTGCGGAACTGGGCATTGGTGACCGGAGCCCGATCGATCCAGAAGCCCTCCACCACCACCCGGTGGGCGGGGGCCTCCTCGGTGTAATGGTGGTTGGAGCCCATCGTGAAGCTGCCGCCCGGAATCCACGCCATCTGGGGAGCGGGCGGCCGGCCGGGGGGAGCACTGGGGGTCATGACGCCCATCGCGGCCCCGCCGGAAGGTCTGCGACGATCGGCCTGCGCATACGCCGCCCAGGCCCTTGAACCGGTCGTTTCGAACCGCGGCACTCCTGGTGGTGCTGACCCTCGCCGCAGGGAGACCCGCCGGTGCCAGGGAGCCCGAGGGGCTGCCGTCGTGGCAGGACGGAGCGATCAAGCGGGCCCTGCTGGGCTATATGCGGCGGGTCAGTGAGGAAACCAGCCCCGACTTCGTTCCCCCGGCGGAGCGCATCGCAGTGTTCGACAACGACGGCACCATCTGGCCGGAGAATCCCCTGCCGTTCCAGCTGTTCTATGCCCTGGATGTGCTGCGGGAAACGGTAGGGGAGCAGCCGGAGCTGCGCCGCGATCCGATGGTGCAGGCGTCCCTGCGCCAGGACTTCTCCACCCTGCTGGCCGGCCCCCACCACGACGGCCTGCGGCGGATCCTTGCCCTCACCCACGCGGGCATGAGCACCGGCGAGTTCCGCGATTCGGTGCGCCGCTGGCTGGCGCGGGCCCGCCACCCCCGCTTCGGGCGGCGGTTCGACGAACTCGCCTACCAGCCCATGAAGGAGCTGATCCAGCTGCTGCAGCGCCATGGCTTCCGCACGGTGATCGTGTCCGGCGGCGGCGCCGACTTCATGCGCGTGTGGGCCGAGCGGGTCTACGGCATTCCGCCGGAGCAGGTGGTGGGCAGCACGGCCCTGACCCGCTTCGAGCTGCGGGAGGACGGCCCGGTGCTGATCAAGGAGCTCGATCATCTGTTCGTGGACGACAGGGGCGGCAAACCGGTGGCGATCCATGCCTTTCTGGGCCGGCGGCCGATCGCGGCCTTCGGCAATTCCGATGGCGACCTGGAGATGCTGCAGTACACCACCATCGCTAATCCCAGGCCTGCCCTCGGCCTGCTGGTCCACCACACCGACCCGGTGCGGGAGTATGCCTACGACGCGAACCCCAGCAGCAGCGGACGGCTGGTGAACGCCCTGCAGCAAGCGCCCCAGCGGGGCTGGCTGGTGGTGGACATGGCGAGGGACTGGAGGGTGGTGTTCGCACCCTCCAGCGGGCCGGATTAAGAGAGACCGGTGGTGCTGGTCATCTTGTCCATCACCTGCTCGAGTGAGAAGCTGGCGGCCTTCTGACGCGGCGGGAATTCCTGGAAGGTGGCCAGGAACTGGGCCACGTAGGCCTGGGCCGGCACCAGCAGGAACACGTGGTCGAGGATCCAGTCCCAGTAGGTGTTGGAGGTGATGTCGGCCCGCTCGTAAGGGTCGGTCTTCAGGTTAAAGATCTTCGGCACGCGCAGGGCCACGAAGGGTTCCGCCCAGATCTGCAGGGTGCCTGTAGCCCGCTGCTCCATGAACACAATCTTCCAGTTGTCATAGCGCAGACCCGTGAGATCGCCATCGTCGGAGAAGTAGAAGAACTCCACCCGCGGGCTCTTGTCGGTCTTGCCCGTCCAGTAGTCGAGCATGTTGTAGCCGTCGAGGTGCACGTGATAGTGCCGGCTGCCAGCCTGGTGACCGGCCTTGAGCTTCTCCTTGATCTCCGGTTCCCCCGCTGCAGCCAGGAGCGTGGGCAGCCAGTCGAGATGGCTCACCATTTCGGTGAACAGGGTTCCCGGGGCAATCTTGCCGGGCCAACGCACTAGGAGCCTGTTGCGCATAGAACAACGCGTGACACTCCACAGACGCCCATAAATCTGCCCGGATCCCAGTGACTGCAATGGATCTGGACGAGAGAATGGGGCATGCAGACAGCCAAGACCTTTCGCCCCTGGCAGCC
>JBJTWS010000130.1:0-4438 GCA_046081905.1 Synechococcus sp.
GTGAACGGCCAGAGCATGGACGCGCTGCTGGCCATCGGCGGCTGCGACAAGAACATGCCAGGCGCCATGCTCGCCATGGCCCGCATGAATATCCCCTCGATCTTTGTCTACGGGGGCACGATCAAGCCGGGCAAACTCGGCGCCTGCGACCTGACCGTGGTGAGTGCCTTTGAGGCGGTGGGTCAGTTCAGCGGCGGCAGGATCGACGAGCAGGAGCTCACGGCGATCGAGAAGAACGCTTGCCCAGGCGCCGGCAGCTGTGGAGGCATGTTCACCGCCAACACGATGAGCGCCGCCTTCGAAGTGTTGGGCCTGAGCCTGCCCTACAGCTCCACCATGGCGGCTGAAGATCCTGAAAAGGCCGACAGCGCCGCCCGCAGCGCCGAGGTGCTCGCCGATGCGATCAAGGCGAACATCCTTCCCCGCGATCTGATGACCCGCGAAGCGTTTGAAAACGCCATCAGCGTGATCATGGCCGTGGGCGGCTCCACCAACTCGGTGTTGCACCTGCTCGCCGTGGCCCGCACCGCCGGCGTGGATCTCTCGATCGACGACTTCGAGACGATCCGCCAGCGCGTGCCCGTGATCTGCGATCTCAAGCCCAGCGGCCGCTACGTGACGGTGGATCTCCACCAGGCCGGTGGCATCCCCCAGGTGATGAAGCTCCTGCTTGATGCGGGCCTGCTGCACGGCGACTGCAAAACGATTGAAGGCAAGACCCTCAAGCAGGTGCTGGCCGATGTGCCCTCCGAGCCCCCCGCCGGGCAGGACGTGATTCGTCCCCTGAGCAACCCGCTCTACGCCAAGGGCCACCTGGCGATCCTCAAGGGCAACCTGGCGGAAGAGGGCGCCGTGGCCAAGATCAGCGGCGTGAAGAATCCGGTGATCACCGGCCCCGCCCGCGTGTTCGAGAGCGAGGAAACCTGCCTCGCCGCCATCCTCGACAAGCAGATCAACCCCGGCGATGTGGTGGTGGTGCGCAACGAGGGTCCCGTGGGCGGCCCCGGCATGCGCGAGATGCTCAGCCCCACGGCCGCGATCGTGGGCCAGGGGCTGCTCGATTCGGTGGCCCTGATCACCGATGGCCGCTTCTCCGGTGGCTCCTTCGGCCTGGTGATCGGCCACATCGCCCCGGAGGCCGCGGTAGGCGGCACCATCGGCCTGGTGCAGGAGGGCGACAGCATCACCGTGGACGCCAACCAGCTGCTCATCCAGCTGAACGTGGGCGAGGAGGAACTGGCCCGCCGCCGCGCCGCCTGGGTGAAACCCGAGCCCCGCTACCGCACCGGAGTGCTGGGCAAGTACGCCCGCCTGGTGAGCAGCAGCAGCCTCGGCGCCGTGACCGACCAGGCCGAGCTCACCGCCAACCGCTGAGGGCCAGGACCCAACGGGGCTTCAGACCAGCAGGGCCCGTAACCGCCGCGCCAGGGCCTCCAGGGGCAGGCCCTCCGGGGGGCGCTCGCAGCGCACCCCGCTGGCGGGCTCCATCCATACCGGATGGCTGCCGTGCCACAGCATCGGCCGCCCATCCTCTTCCCGCCAGGCCAGGGTGAGGTTCAGGGCTCCGGCACTGCGGTAGATCTCCAGTTCCAGGTCCTCCTGCGGCAACCGCTCGCCGGCGGCGCTGCGCACCTCCAGCCGCAGGCTGCAGTCGTCGAGCTCCAGCCAGGGCTGGGGGGGGTCGGCGGGGTCGATCCAGAGCACGGCATGGCGCAGGGGCTTGCGGCAGAGATCCGCCGCCGCCGCCACCAGCTGGGCCAGATCGGTGTTCATGCCTCGGTAGTCATGCCAGCGTCATGCCACGGCATGAATCGAGCGGATCTCCAGCTCGATCGGGCCGGCCCGAAAGCCCTCATTGCTGCCGCCATCTCCCGAGAAGCGGGAGTGGAGGATCTGCAGCCGGGTGATGCGGGAAGCATCGAAGCGCAGCGGCAGACCAAGGGGCCGCGCCCGCACCGAGGGACGCAGATCCGCCAGGGGGATCCGCACCCGGCTGATCGCGCCGGCGGGTTCGGTGTCGAACTCCGCCACCCAGCGCAGGCCGCCGGGGATCAGCTCGGTGACGCCGGCCAGGCCATCGGCGCAGGCCACCGCCAGCTTGTAGCGGCGGCCATCGGCCAGCAGCTCCAGTTCCAGGGCGCCGTAGCCGCTCAGATCCAGCGGAGGCGAGAACACCGGCGAGCGGCAGCTGATGAAGCCACCCCCCTCGGCCACCACTTCCCCTTCAAACCGCAGCCCTTGGCGGCCCACCGCCGTGGCCCCCTGGCTGCGGCCGCCCATCACCGTGTCGTTGAGGGCATGCCAGCCGCTGAAGCCGCAGCCCCCCACCAGCAGCAGGGGCGCAGGAGCGGCGGCGCCGCTGGGGGAGGGGGAGGTCATGGCGGCGCGGAATCGAGGCTCAGGAAACTCCGATCCTGGCGTCCCTCAGGAGGCGGCCGCGTTGGCCGCCGACGCATCCGCCAGGATCAGCACCTCGCGGGCGGGTCTCACCAGCCGGGCGGGGGTGCGCTCCGGCGATTCGTCCGGGTCCTGCAACCGCCGCAGGGCCTGCCCCTTGGAGGCGCCGCTCACCAGGAAGATCACCTGCCGCGCCGCCGAAAGCACCGGGGCTGAAAGGCTCAGCCGCGGCAGACCCTTGCCCTTGCCGATGGTCACGGGGTGCTGCCGCTCCAGGCAGGCGGCGGTGCCGGGGAACAGCGAAGCGGTGTGGCCGTCGTCGCCGAGACCCAGCAGCACCAGATCGAAGCCCGGGGGGGAACCGGGGCAGAGCTGTGCCAGCAGGGCGGCATAGGCATCGGCGCACTCCTGGGCCGAGCCCAGGGTGGTGGGCACCGGGTGGAAGCGCGCCTCGCGGGCCGGCCCCTCGGCCAGCAGGGTTTCGCGCAGCATGCGGGCATTGCTGGCGGCATCCTCGGGCGGCACCATCCGCTCATCCCCCAGCAGCACATCCACCCGCTCCCAGGGGAGATGCTCCTGGCCCAGCCTGTGGTAGGTGGCCCGGGGGGTTTCCCCTCCCGCCAGGGCGATCTGGGCCCGGTCCCGCTCGGCCAGGGCGAGATCGAGCTGGGAGGCGATGGTCTCGGCGGCGCGGTGGGCCAGCTCCTCGGGGGAGGTGGCCACCAGGAGGCGGTAGGAGGTCATGGCAGGCGGCTCAATCGAGCCATTCGGTGTGGAAGGTGCCCGGACGGTCGACCCGCTCGTAGGTGTGGGAGCCGAAGCAGTCGCGCATGGCCTGCACGAGGTTCTGGGGCAGGCGGCCGCTGCGGTAGCTGTCGATGTAATCGAGGCTGCTGCTGAGGCAGGGCACGGGGATGCCCGCCAGGGCGGCGCCGGCCACCACCTGCCGCAGGCCCGGCAGGCGGCGGTTCACCTGCTCGGCGAACCAGGGATCGAGCATGAGGTTGGCCAGGTCCGGGGCGGTGCCATAGGCATCCTGGATGCGCTGCAGCAGGCGGGCCCGGATGATGCAGCCCCCCTTCCAGATCTGGCCGATGGCGGAGAGATCCAGCGAATAGTTGTGCAACGCCGAGGCCGCCTGCAGCAGGGCCATGCCCTGGCCGTAGCTCACGATGCAGGCCAGGATGCAGGCATCCCGCAGGGGCTCCATGCCGCTGGCCGGATCGCCGAGATCAAAGGGATGCGCCGGCGGCGCCGGCAGCACCGCCTCGGCGGCAAGACGCTCAGGCCGCAGGGAACTGAGCACCCGCGCATTCAGGGCCGCGTAGATGGTGGGCACGGGCACCCCCATCTGCAGGGCGCTCTCCACGGTCCACAGACCCGTGCCCTTCTGGCCGGCGGCATCCACGATCAGCTCCACTAGGTCGCCGCCGGTCTCGGGGTCGCGGGTGCGGAGACACACCTCGGTGATCTCCACCAGGAAGGAGGAGAGCTCCTCCATCTGGTTCCACTGGCCGAGCACATCGGCCATGGCGAGGCCCCCCAGGCCCGCCACCCGCTTCATGAGGTCGTAGGCCTCGGCCAGGATCTGCTCGATGCCGTACTCGATGCCGTTGTGCACCGTCTTCACGAAGTGGCCGGCACCACCGGGACCGATGTAGGTCACGCAGGGGCCGTCCTCCACCTTCGCCGCCATGCGGCGCACCAGAGGCTCGATGGCGTCGTAGGCGGCGCGGGTGCCGCCGGGCATCATGCTCGGCCCCTCCAGGGCGCCCTTGGCGCCGCCGGACACGCCCATGCCGATGTAGCCGAAGCTCTGACTCTCCAGCTCGGCGACGCGGCGCTCGGTATCCGTGTAGAGCGAGTTGCCGCCATCGATCAGCAAATCGCCCTCTTCCAGCAGAGGAGAAAGCTGCTGAATCATGGCGTCGATCGGATCGCCGGCCTTGATCATCATCAGGATGCGACGCGGCCGCTCAAGCTTCGCCACGAAATCCTCGAGGGACGTGGCGCCGATGATGCGCTTGCCGGCGCCACGACC
>JBJTWS010000131.1:0-3772 GCA_046081905.1 Synechococcus sp.
CCACAACTCGGAGCGGATCGACAAGATCCTGCGGCCCACCCGGGGCGAGGGCGAGCCGATCACCGTGACCCGCTGCGACGACGAGATCGCCGAGGCCGAGGCGGTGGTGCACCGCATGCGGATGCTGGAGGCGGCCCACCCGGACCTGAGCTGGGGCGACATGGCCGTGCTCTACCGCACCAATGCCCAGAGCCGGGCGATGGAGGAATCCCTGGTGCGCTGGGGCATCCCCTACATCGTGGTGGGGGGCCTGCGCTTCTACGACCGCCGCGAGATCAAGGATGTGCTCGCCTACCTGCGGCTGCTGGTGAACCCGGCCGACACGGTGAGCCTGCTGCGGGTGCTGAACGTGCCGCGCCGCGGCATCGGCAAGACCACGATCGAGCGGCTCACCGATGCCGCCAACCAGCTGGGGATTCCCCTGTGGGAGGTGGTGAGCGATGCCGAGGCGGTGCGCTCCCTGGGGGGGCGTTCGGCCCGGGGGCTGCTGCAGTTCCAGGAGCTGATCACCGATCTGCAGCGTCGCCTGCAGGATGCGCCGCCGTCCGAGCTGGTGCAGCGGGTGATGGAGCAGAGCGGCTATGTGGCCGAGCTGATCGCCGCCGGCACCGATGAGGCGGAAGACCGGCGCCGCAACCTCAACGAGCTGGTGAACGCGGCCCTGCAGTTCCAGGAGGAGAACGAGGAGGGGGATCTCGAGGGCTTCCTGGCCTCCGCCGCCCTGGCCAGCGACGCCGACTCCCAGGACACCGAGCAGGACCGGGTCACCCTGATGACCCTCCACGCCAGCAAGGGGCTGGAGTTTCCCGTGGTGTTCCTGGTGGGGATGGAGCAGGGGCTGTTCCCCAGCTACCGCTCCCTCGAGGATCCGGCGGCCCTGGAGGAGGAGCGGCGCCTCTGCTACGTGGGCATCACCCGCGCCAAGGAGCGGCTCTTCCTCTCCCACGCCAGCGAGCGGCGCCTGTGGGGCGGCATGCGGGAGCCGGCTGTGCCCTCGGTGTTCCTCTCGGAGCTGCCCGAGGAGCTGGTGCAGGGCGACCTGCCCCGCAGCGGCGGCGCCGCCATCCACCGCGAGCAGCGGCTCGATCGGCTCACCCGGGTGGACCGGGAGGAGAGCCGGCGGGTGGAGGCCGGTGGTGCCGGTGGGGCTCCCGCCAACGCCGTCCGGCGCCGGTGCGCCGGTGCCGCCAAGGCCTGGGCGGTGGGGGATCGCCTGCGCCACAGCGCCTTCGGCGAAGGCCACGTGACCCACCTGTTCGGCAGCGGCGAGAAGATTTCGATTGCCGTGAAGTTCGAGGGGATGGGGCCGAAGATCCTCGATCCGCGGCTGGCGCCGATCGAGCCCCTCGGCTGAGGGGCGCTCTGGAGGATCGCGCCATGCACTCCCCCACCAGCGGGTCCCAGGCCAGCGCACCTTCGGAGGCCCGCCGCCGGGTGCTGGGGCCCTGGGGGCTGCTGCCGCTGGCGGCGCTGCTGCTGGCGCTGCTCTTCGCGGCCCGGGCCCTGCTCCTGGTGGATGCCACCAGCCTCTGGGGGGATGAACTGAGCACCGCCCGCAAGTCGTTCCAGCCCTCGCTGGTCTATCTGTTCGAGTACCTCCGCACCGACACCCACCCGCCCCTCTATTACGGACTGCTCTGGCTCTGGGGCCGCTGGCTTCCCCAGACGGCCCCGTCGCTGCGCCTCTTCTCCTGGGGGGCCTACCTGCTGGGGGGGCTGGTGATGGTGTGGCAGACCCGGGGCATGGCCCTGGCCCTCCCCCGCCACCGCCATGGGATCGCCCTGGCGGTGGCCCTCCTGCTGGCGTTCTGCAGCCCCTTCCCGGTGCGCTTCTCGATCGAGGCGAAGGGCTACGCCCTGCTGGTGCTGGCCCTCGCCCTGGCTCTGCTGGCCCGGCGCCGCTGGCTGGCTGCGCTGCCGGCCGTCGGGGCAGGCCGCCGCGGATCGCTGCTCGGCTATGGCCTTTCCCTCGCCGGCGCGGCCCTGATCCACTATTACGGCCTCTTCTATGCGGTTGCCCTGGGCCTGAACGATCTGCTGCTGGCGTGGCTGCCGGCCAATCGCAGCCCCCAGCACCGCAGCGCGGCGCTGGTGGTGCCGATGGCGGCCCTGCCCAGCCTCGCCTGGATCTGGATCAGCCGCCGCTACCTGCTGCAGGGTTCGGAGGCCGGCGAGTGGATCGGTGCGCCGGATGCGGGGCTCCTCGAGGAGGTGCTCGCCCGTGCCCTGGGGCCCTGGCCCCTGCCGAAGCTGCTGCTGCTGGCCCTGGCACTGCTGCTCTACCTGCGCCTGCGCCGCCACGGGACCGCCGCCCCCACCCTGGCACCGCGCCCCTGGGGCCTCTGGCTGGATCATTCGGGCCTGCAGGCGGGCCTGCTGCTGGTGGTGCTGGTGGTGGGGGTGTCCGTTGTGAAACCCCTGGCCTATGCCCGCTACTTCGTGGTGCTGCTGCCCGCGCTGGTGCCCTTTCTCTCCCTGGCCTGTGCCGCCCTGCCCGCCCACGGTCCGGGTCCGGCCCGCTGGTTGGGCTGGCTGGTGGGGATGGCCCTGGTGGTGAGCTTCTGGAGCCAGTCGTTCGAGCCGCTGGATCCCGCGGCGCCGTTCACCGGCTCGCGGGAGACCAACGACTTCCGCCAGCTCGTGCTCGCCAGCCAGGACACGCCGCTGCGCCTCAGTCCGCGGGCCCACCATTTCCGCACCGCCGAGCGGTTGCTCCAGCGCTCCGGCGCCCTGCCGGCCTCCAGCGGTCGCTGGGAGGATCTGCACGACCTGCGCCGCCAGGTGCGCCGCGGTGAGGCGCCTGCCGCCCTCGTGCTGGCCGAAACCGGGGGGCCCGATTCGGTGCAGCGTCGCATCGATCCCTCCCTGAAGCGGGTGCGCGATCTGGGGTACTCCTGCCGCCGCGATCTCCTCGACCAGCCCCATCTGCGTCTCTATCGCTGCACCCGGGCCGCCTGAGGGCCCCCGGGGGACTCAGAGGGTGGAAGGACGCAGCTCCTGGCCCACGGCCGTGCGGATCGCCAGGAGCTGCTCGAGCAGGGGTTCGAGCCGGTGCAGCGGCACCATGTTGGGCCCGTCGCTGAGGGCCCTCTCCGGGTCGGGATGCACCTCCAGGAACAGGCCGTCCACCCCCACGGCCACGGCGGCCCGGGCCAGGGGCGCCACGAACTCCCGCTGGCCGCCGCTGCTGCTGCCCCGGCCCCCCGGCTGCTGCACGGAGTGGGTGGCATCGAAGATCACCGGGCAGCCCAGGGCCTGCAGCTGGGGCAGGCTGCGGAAGTCCACCACCAGGGTGTTGTAGCCGAAGCAGCTGCCCCGCTCGGTGAGCCAGAGGTTCTCCACCCCGGCCCCGCGCAGTTTCTCCACCACCTGGGCCATGTCCCAGGGGGCGAGGAACTGGCCCTTCTTCACGTTGATCGTCTTGTCGGTGCCCTGCACCGCGGCGGCGGCGGCCAGCAGCAGGTCGGTCTGGCGATGCTGGTCGAGTTCCACGCCCTCGCTGACGAGTTTGTCCATGACGGGCGTCTTGCCGAATCCTCCGTGCCAGCCGACATCGCTCCAGCCGAGGTCGTCGGCGACGATAAGCAGGATGTTCGGCCGTGTGGCTGAGGCGGGCGCGGGTTGGCCTGCCAAAAGCCAGGCGAGAACAGCGATCAGCATGAGGAAATCCCCGTGGGCCTTGCCCCCGGCGCGGGGGAACCGAGGCCATTCAGCCGACCGGTTGCGGCATGCGGTGGGTGGGAACGGGACGGCCGGGCCGGAAGCTGCGCAG
>JBJTWS010000132.1:0-9146 GCA_046081905.1 Synechococcus sp.
CAGTTCCACGAGCTGTTGAGCACCTCCGCCTTCCTTGAGGCGCTGCCTGCGTTCTTGCCCCCGGATCAGGCAAGCCAGCAGCGTCTCCCGGACTTGCTGGAGATCCTTCGTTCGATCACGGCTCTCGCTGAGGCCTGACCATCAATCTCTCTGACCATCGATTCCGGATTGGCTGCTCCGCCAGGAGACCTCCCCCAAGAGCCCCCCGGCGGGAACACCTGCTGTTCTTCGCACGTGATCCCGGTCGCCTGAGGCGAAGGCAGGGATGCTGAGCAGAGCAATCCACCGGAGCCGATGAGCAACACCACAAGCGCCTCTCCACCGCCACCCTCCGAGGAGCCGCGCCGCCGCAGCGGCCGCTACCGCCTGCAGGGCGGGCGTTCCCTCGACCCCAGCGACGGTGTGCATCCCGAGATGCTGGAGGAGGGCACCGTTCTGCCCGTGGGGGGAGCTACTCCCGCCAGCCCGCGTGAACTGATGGACCTGCAGGAGAACCGTCCCACCTGTCCCGCGAAACCGGAGAGAACCCTGAGCGCGAATGTGAAGGCAGCGCTGAATCTGATCGATTCCCGCTCCAACACACCGCAGGAGGATCTCCAGATCGTGCTCACCCTGGTGCGACGCCTCGAGGCCTTCCATATGGAGGTGACCGAGGAGCTGAAGAGCGATGAAGCCGCCGCCCATGGCCAGATCGCGCTCTGGGCCGTTGACGCCGACCGGATGATGCAGGCCCGCCTGCTGCTGGAGTTGGTGGAGCTGGAGGACTGAGCCTCGATGGCCCTCTCCCGCCTCCACGAACTCCTGCGGGGGCTCCGTGTCTCCTCCGTTCGCTACACGGTCCGCTGCGCCGTTCTCTACGCCCTGCTTCTCCTCCTCTGTCTGTAGTTCCCATGCCCAACCACCGTGACCGCCGGATCACCCCCTCCCAGCTCGCCCTGTTCAGCCGCAGCCCCGTGATCGGTGCCTGGTGGGAGGAGCAGCACGCCATCGATCCCGAGCGCACGCCGCGCCCGGCCACCAAGGCTCTGGATGAGCTTCTGTTCGAAGCCGGCCTCGAGCACGAGAAGGTGCTGATCGCCCAGCTCAGGCGCGATCAACAAAACGTGGCGGAGCTCCGCGGCAAGCAGGGCGAGGCTGACTACGACGCCACCCTGGCGGCCATGCGCTCCGGGGCAGACTTCATCTGGCAGGCCTCCCTGCGCAATGGCGAGATGCGGGGCTCGGCCGATCTGCTGGAGCGCGTGGAGGAACCCTCGGCCCTGGGCGCGTGGAGCTACATCCCGATCGAATGCAAGCTTTCCAGCCACCCCAAGCCGATCTATCTGGTGCAGGCCTGTGCCTACTGCGAGCTGCTGGAGCCGATCCTCGGATCAAGGCCGGAGCGTTTCAAGCTGTACTTGGGCGGCGGGAAATTTCAGGAGTACCGCAGTGCGGAGTTCTGGAGCTGGTATGAGCAGCTGCGCCAGCGCTACCGCGAGTTCCGCGCCTCCTTTGACCCCAACCAGGAGCCGGAGGACGCCCCCGGTGATCACGGCCTTTGGGAGTCGTTCATCCAGACGCGGCTGGAGGCGAAGCGGGATCTGATCCTGGTGGCCGGGATGCGCCAGAGCCAGCGCACCAAGCTGCGCGCGGCAGGGCTCCACAGCATGGACGATCTGGCGGCGTCACCAGACGATCAGCCTGTGCTGGGGTTGGATTCCGCAGTGTTGCAGCGGCTGCGGGATCAGGCCCGTATTCAGGTCGCGAGCGAACAGCGCACGGACGGAAGGCCCGCTGTCTACGTGCGCCCCGCAGACCAACAGACCCGAGGGTTGGGGATGCTGCCCGCGCCGGATGGGGGCGACATCTGGTTCGACATGGAAGGATTTCCTGATCCGGTGAGTGGCGAGAAGCTCGAATACCTGTTCGGTGCCTGCTACCGGGATGAGACAGGCACGTTGAAGTTCAGGGCCTGGTGGGCCCACACCGCCGCCGAGGAGAAGCAGGCCTTCGATGGTTTCGTGCAGTGGGTGGAGGAGCGGCGCCTGCGCTTTCCGAACCTGCACGTTTATCACTACGCCAGCTACGAGAAAACGGCCCTCGGACATCTGGCCTCCCGCCATCAGATCCACCAGGCGGAGATCGATCAGTGGCTGCGTGAGGAGCTGCTGGTGGACCTCTACCCGATCGTGCGCAACGGCCTGCTTGTGGGTGCCCCCAGCTACTCGATCAAGAAGGTGGAGCGTCTCTACGGAGACGCCCGCACCGAGGAGGTGGAGAGTGCCGCCGATTCGGTTGTGCAGTACGCCGAGTGGCGCAAAGCCGGTGAGCCGCCGGTGCCTGGAAAGGGCCCCGGCCACAGCCCGCTGCTGCAGGCTCTGCAGGACTACAACGAAAAGGATTGCCAGGTGACGGAGGGCCTGCACCGCTTCCTGCTCGAGCTGCCGGAGATGGGCCAGATCCCCTTTCGTGCCAACCGGTGGACCGCAGCGACCGCGGCGGAGGACAGCGAGGGGGACGTCGACGCCGGTACCCAGGTGTTCGAAAGAGAGCTCGAAGTAGCGGCCCGTGCGCTGCAGCAGGAGATCCCAGACTCGCTGGCGGACGAGGAGGCCGTGGGACCGTGCGGCCTCAGCTGGCGCCTTCAGCGACTGCTGGGCCAGCTGATCGACTTCCACGAGCGCGAGAGAAAGGTGGAGTTGTGGGAGTTCTTCCACCGCCTCCAGATGACGCCCGAGGAGCGGGAGGACGACAGCGAGGTGATCGCCGGGGCGCGGCTGCAGGGCAGGGAGAAGATTGATCGCTCCCTGGGTTTCCACTACCAGTTCGATGCCGGCCAGCCGCTGAAGCTGGCCGCCAAGGAGGGCCGCAATCCCAGCTTTGCGGTGATCCCCCTGGTGCGCCACGGCGAGCATCTCCAGCCGCTGGAGCCGCTCGCAAACGCTGCTGGCTGGGCCTGGAGCACCCAAGGCCTGCTCGACGACACCAAAATCGATCAGGTCACCCTCAAGGCGTCGACAGCTGCGCTGGCCAAGGTCGTCAACCTTCCCGGAGGCCAGCTGCCCGATCAGGCCGATCTCGTGCTGCTGCCCAAGCTGATCTACCGCAACATGCTCAAGGATCTGGTGCGCCTGGCCCAGGGCTGGGTGTTCGAGAGCCAGCCCCTCTCGCCGGCCTTGCTGCAGCTGCTGGAGCGGCGGGGCCTGCCCGAGCTGGTGGCCCTCAATGAACGGGTGCACCGCGATCCCGCCGGCACCGCCGCTGAACTCAGCACCTTCCTGAAGCAGGCCGATGGGGTGGGCCTCTCCCTGCAGGGACCGCCCGGCACCGGCAAAACCACGGTGACCGGTGCCGTGATCGCCGGACTGGTGGCCGCGGGACAGCGGGTGGCCGTGAGCTCGAACAGCAACGCCGCGATCAACAACCTGCTCAGGAAGGTGCAGGGCACGTTGGATCAGCACGGCTCCTCCGCCTTGGTGGTGAAGGCGGCCAGTAGCTCCAGCGAAGCCAGCGACAGGGAGGCTCTGGCTGGAAGTGGTGTTCAGGCCCTCAAGGCCAAAGACCTGCCGGACAATCCGGATGTGCTCGGCGGCACGATTTTTACCCTTGTGAAGGAGGCCTACGACGACACTCCCTTCGATCTGCTGGTGATCGATGAGGCCGGCCAGGTGTCCCTCAGCCACCTGCTGTACATGAGCCGGGTGGCGCGCAACATCCTGCTGGTGGGCGATCAGCAGCAGCTCTCCCAACCCAATCGGGCCGCCCACCCTGGCGAGAGCGGATTGTCCTGCCTGGATTATGTGATGCAGGAGCACGCCATGGTCCCGCCCGATCGGGGGGTGTTCCTGGCCACCAGCTGGCGCATGCCGCCAGCGCTCACCGCGGTGGTATCGAACCTCTTCTACGACGGCGAGCTGCAGCCGGCTCCTGCCAATGGGACGAACAAGGTGCAGTGGGATGGGCCGCAGCAGGGGCTGGTGTTCGAGCCCGTACTGCACAGCGGCAACAGCACCCTCAGCGAGGAGGAGGTGGAGCGGGTCGCGGCCCTGGTGCAACGCCTTCTGGGGAGGACCTACCAGCGCGCCCGGCTCGTGAACGGGCAGATTGAAACCGTACTGGCAACGCTCAGCCACCACGACATCCTCATCACCGCCCCCTACAACCTGCAGGTAAACCGCCTGCAGCGGCGCCTGGGCAGCCAGGCCCGCGTGGGCACCGTCGACAGGTTCCAGGGCCAGGAGGCGCCGGTGGCGATCCACTCGCTCACCGCCAGCGACGGCGAGGCTGCCCCACGGGGCATCGACTTCCTGCTGGATCCCAACCGCCTCAATGTGGCGATCAGCCGTGCGCAGTGCCTTTCGATCGTGGTGGGATCTCCCCAGCTGGCCACCGGGATCAGCAGCAGCATTCAAAACATGGAGCGCCTCTGCCGACTGTGTAGCGTGATGGAGAGTGGTGCAAGATGCATTAGCGAATCAGAGCGCTAAAAGACAGCCGCACAAGGTTTCTGTTTCCAAATAGCCCACGCCGATGAGTACCATCAAACCCCGCAAGCCAACCCTCCGCCAAGAGGCCAGTTCCCCCGATACATCACCAGAGCGTCTGCGAGAACTGGCGGCAGACCCCAAGCTGGCCAAGCTGGTGGCCGCCAACCCCAGCGCCCCGGCTGAGCT
The DNA here is from genome assembly GCA_046081905.1 of Synechococcus sp. Classification (GTDB taxonomy): domain Bacteria; phylum Cyanobacteriota; class Cyanobacteriia; order PCC-6307; family Cyanobiaceae; genus CBW1002. The sequence goes on from JBJTWS010000132.1 coordinate 4,653, forward strand.
GCTGCAAGAGCTCTCTTTCAGCGACGACAAGGCAGTGCGCAAGGCCTGCACCAGCAATGCGAGCACACCGGTAGAGGCACTGCTGAAGCTCGGCTCCCAGTTCCCCGAGCAATTGTTGGACAACCCGGTCTTCGATCTGCTGCTTCTGGCCCATCAGGATCTATTCGAGAATCTTCCCACCGCCACCCTGAACAGTCTGCTGAAGCGCGATCATGTGCCGGCGGAGTTGATCCGCTGGGCCTGGAAGCATCGGGGCGAGAGCACCCTGCACTCGCTACTGATGAATCCGAATACCCCTGCAGACGTCGTTGATGAACTCTGCCAATCCGAGAGTCTGGAGATACGCACTGCGGCTGAACTTCACTGTTCTAGGCCTGAGCCAAAGTGGGCTATCGATATCAAGAACGGCTCAGGCCTGGTAGAGCAAGAAACGCTTCGTCATCTTCTAACCCTCAATGCTTCTCGCAGGTGGTGTGATATTGCTCAGGACTTACACGCTTTTGGGGATGATGAACTGAAGGAACGCCTTTCTCTGGTGTCAGAAGAGTACAGGAAGGAGGCAGCGGCGAACAGCCAAACGCCAGCCGAGTTGCTCATGATGCTCGCAAACGATCAATCCGAACACATCCGCTCGAGCTTGGCGAGGAACAGCCAGGCGCCAGCCGAGGTACTCATATTGCTCGCAAACGATCAAGACGAAGGCGTGCGCAGGAACGTGGCGAGCAACCAAGAGACGCCAGTCAACGTTCTTGCGTTGCTCGCAAAGGATGAATCCGGAGGCATACGCAAGGCGGTTGCGGGGAATAGCGCGACACCAGCCGAGCTGCTCATAGTGCTCGCAAAGGATGAAGACAAGAGCGTCCGCTGGACGGTGGCGAAGAACCGCCAGACGCCAGCCGAGGTACTCACATTGCTCGCCAAGGATTTCGCAAGGGATGAAGATGCAACCAACCGCTTTGTGATGGCGCAGGCCAGCCAGGCGCCAGCCGAGCTGCTCAAATTGCTCGCAAAGGATGAATCCGAATACGTACGCAATGCGGTTGCAAAGAATAGCGAGACGCCAGCTGAGGTGCTCATGTTGCTCGCAATGGATAAATCCGAATACGTACGCGATGCGGTTGCAGAGAATAGCGAGACGCCAGTCGACGTTCTCACGTTGCTTGCAAAGGATGAAAGCAAGAATATCCGCTGGGCGGTGGCGAAGAGGATTCAGACGCCATTCGAGGTGCGCCTGCTGCTCGCAAAGGATCTCGCAAAGGATGAAGACGGATCCAATCTTATGTTGGCGATGGACAGCGAGACGCCTGCCGAGGTGCTCACACTGCTCGCCAAGGATAATGACAAGAGAGTGCGCCAAGCGGTAGCGTGGAACAGCGGGACGCCAGCCGAGGTGCTGATGTTGCTCGCAAAGGATGAAGACGAAAAGGTCCGCCATAAGGTGGCGAAGTTCTACAAGACGCCTGCCGAGGCGCGCACCTTGCTCGCAAACGATCAAGCCGAAGGCGTTCGCAGGGAGGTGGCCTCTTCAATCGATACGCCAGCCGAGGTTCTCACGTTGCTCGCAAACGATCAAGACGAAGACGTCCGCAGAAACGTAGCGAAGAACAGTAATACACCGGTCGACGTTCTCACGTTGCTCGCCAAAGATGAAGCCGAAGATGTACGCGAAGGGGTTGCGTGGAATAGCGCGACACCAGTCGAGGTGCTCATGTTGCTTGCAAAGGATGAATCCGAAGACGTCCGCTTTGGGCTGATGTGGCTCAGAGAGACGCCAGCCGAGGTGCTCACATTTCTCGCAAATGATGAAGCCGAAGGCATACGCAGAATGGTGGCGGGGAATAGCGCGACACCAGTCGACGTTTTAATGTTGCTCGCACAGGATGAAGTCGAGCAAGTGCGCCGGAAAGTGGCGGAGAACGGCAATACTCCCAAGCCAGTAGTTTCGGAACTGCATGAATCTTTTCTCGTGCAGATCTGCGCAGATGGTTGCAAGGGATCACAGCCATCTCCGGGCCGATGGTTTCTCTTTACGTTGCCGCAATGCCCGCCCGATCTTCTTGCCAAGAACCTACGTAGCAGGAGTTGGTTTGAGCGATTCGCGATTGCGGGAAACCCATCTACGCCGGAGAATGTTCTCGAACGCATGATGCTCGACGGTAATCAGCTGGTTAGGCGGGCAGCGACCGAGAATCTGGCCCGGAGAGCGTTAGCCGCCGAACCGGCCCAGCCTTAGAAGGTGGACCGCTCATGCCCCTCAAGCCGTCCGAACTCACCACCTACCTGCAGCAGCTGGTGGTTCAGAACCTGCCCATCAGCACAATGATCTGGGGTCCACCGGGGATCGGTAAATCCAGCATTGTGGCTCAGGTGGCACACCGCTCCAAGATGGGGTTCATCGATGTGCGCCTCAGTCAGCTGGCCCCCACGGATCTGCGTGGTCTGCCGGTGGCTGTTCCGCCCCGGGAGGGGGAAGACAGCGGCACCTCCACATGGTATCCGCCGGAGTTTCTGCCACGCAGCGGCGAGGGAATTCTGTTCCTCGATGAGCTGAACATGGCCCCACCCGCCATGCAGGGTGTGGCGCAGCAGTTGATCCTTGATCGGCAGGTGGGCAGCTACCGCGTGCCAGATGGCTGGTTCATCTGGTCGGCTGGCAACCGCAAGGAGGACCGCGCTTCGGTGTTCGAGATGCCCGCGCCACTGGCCAATCGCTTCCTGCACCTCACCGTTGGCCCTGATTTCGACAGCTTCAAGGACTATGCACTGCGGCGCGGCCTCCATGAGCAGGTGCTGGCCTTCCTGGGCTTCCGGCCCACGCTGCTGCACAAGCTCAACCCGAAAGAACCCTCCTGGCCCTCGCCCCGCAGCTGGGAGATGGCCAGCCGCCTGCATGCGGCGGAGCTCGCGGTGGATCCGGCAGTGGGCGAGGCGGCCGCCTCCGAGTTCCGCGGCTACCTGAAGGTGTACGACAATCTGCCGGATCTGGAGAAGATCCTCTCAGGCAAGGGCGGCCGACTGAAGTTCCCGGAAGAACCCTCCGGGCGTTGGGCCACCACCATCGGGCTGACGACACGGGCGACGACAGCGGAGAAGGGCCTGAGCGCCTTTCAATGGCTCGTGGCCAGGGCCAGCGCCGAGTGGGTGCAGCTCTTTGCCAGTGATCTGATCGGCCAGATGCGCCGCTCCAACCAGCTAGGGGCCCTCGCCAGGATGGTGGCGGCTGAACCTCAACTGCAGCAGTTCCTCAGTGGCTACCGCCAGCTCCTGGACCTGTGACGCATCCTGTGGCAGTACGCAGTGGAGCTGAGCTCGAAGCCCTGATCTCTGCCACCCGGCTGCGGCTGCGTATGCATACGCCCTTCTTCGCGGCCTTGGCGATGTTTGCTGAGGTGCGCTTCACAGAAGACGTACCGATGGCCGCCACCGATGGCAGGACTCTCTGGTTCCACCCGCAGGTCTATGCCGATCTGCCTGCCGGTGAGCGCGATGCCGTGTTCCTGCACGAGCTTCTTCATGCCGCGCTGCTGCATCCCCAGCGGTGTGGTGTGCGCGAAGTGATGCTGTTCAACATTGCCGCTGACATCGTGGTCAACGGCATGATCGCTGCAGACGCGGCGCTCGAACTTCCTGCCGGGGCGATCCGCAACGAGAAGCTTGAGCACCACAGTGTGGAGGAGCTCTATGAGCTACTGAGCCAGGACCGCAGACCGCCGAAGCTGCCGCTGGCGGATCTGCTCTCCGTAGCAGCCGAGCCGCAGGTGGGTGTGGATGAACTGCATAGCCTGCACGATCGCCAGGAGCTGGAGGCGTACTGGAAGCAGGCGATCCAGCAGGCGCAGGTACTGGCCCGCAGCCAGGGGAAGGGGGATCTTCCCAGGGGCCTGAGCCGCCATCTCGATGCAATCGCCGCTCCCCAGCTCGACTGGCGCAGCCAGCTCTGGCGCTACCTGGTGCACACCCCTAACGACTACGCGGGTTTCGATCGGCGTTTTCTTCATCAGGACCTGTACCTCGATGCCCTCGAAGGCCAAAGTGTGGAGGTGTTCTGTTGCATCGACACCAGTGGCTCGGTGGGTGAGAAGGAGCTCAGCTCGTTTCTCTCAGAACTCCGCGGGATCCTCTCGGCGTATCCGCTGCTCTGCTGCCTGCTCTGGTACGCCGATGCCCGCTGCTATGGGCCCTATGAACTGAGCAGCGACAGTGAACTACCTGCCCCTGAAGGTGGCGGAGGAACAGACTTCCGGCCATTTTTCACACAGGTGGCCAAGGCCTGGAGCCGCGAGAAGGAGGCGGTCTGTGTCTATCTTACCGATGGCTATGGTTCCTTTCCCGAGTGGGAGCCAGAGCTCCCGACCCTGTGGGTGGTGGTGCCCGGGGGGCTGGAGGACGCGGAGTTCCCCTGGGGGGAAGTTGTGAGGTTGCTCCCAACTTGATGCATGGACGTGATAAACCTACGGCACAGGCAGTTCTGTACAATTGGTTGCCTGTGGTGGC
>JBJTWS010000133.1:0-9126 GCA_046081905.1 Synechococcus sp.
CCCTTACAAGCGTTATTCAAGTGCTAATACGGAATTAAAAGCCCAAGGCGTAGGCAATATTTTAGCAGGATTGTTGGGTGGTTTGCCTATGACAAGTGTAATCGTAAGAACAACTGCAAATGTTACTTCTGGTGCAAAGACAAAGTTATCAACCATCATACATGGTGCTCTTCTACTGCTTTCAGTCATCTTAATTCCAACGCTTTTGAATAAGATTCCAATGGCTTGTTTGGCGGGATGTTCGCCCTGGTGGGCGACCTCACCGAGTCGATGATGAAGCGCGATGCCGGCCTCAAGGATTCCGGCGATGCCATCCCCGGCCACGGCGGCATCCTCGATCGGATCGACAGCTACCTGTTCACGCCGGCGGTGGTGTTCGCGCTCGTGACCCTGGTGCTGCCCCTGCTCAACCGCTGATCCCCTCATGCGTGCACCACCGGACACCGCCGAGGCCTGCCGCCGGGCCCTGCTGGAGGCCCTGGCCCATCCGCCACGGGATCGCCGCACGCTGCGGCCCCTGGTGGAGCAGCTCGAGCGGCTGCAGCCGGCGGACCTGGAGCGCGACCGGGCCCTGCTGCGGGGTGTGTGGGAGCTGGCCTGGAGCAGCAGTTCCCAGCCCTGGCTGCGGGAGGGCCCCTGGCTGGAGAACCTGCAGGTGCTGGATCCGGACACCGGCCGGGCCATGAATCTGCTGCGGCTGCGGGGGGCCCTGGGCCCCCTGGCGGCCATCAGCGTGGTGGCCTCGATTGCCGTGGAGGGCCGTCAGCGGGTGGCGGTGCGCTTCGAGCGGGGCGGCTGGATCGGCCCGGCCCTGGGCCCCTGGCGGCCCGAGCTGCTGGCCCGGGTGCAGCAGCCCACCCCCGCCTGGCTCGACATCACTGTGCTGGATGGGGACCTGCGGCTCTGCCGCGGCAACGCCGGCACCGTGTTCGCCCTGCGGCGCCGCTCGGATCTGCGGCCGGAAGACCTGCTGCCGGCCGCCTGAGGGGAGCCGTCCGCTTCAGGCCAGGCGCGGCCGGCGGGCGCGCACCGCCGGGGCGGCGGGCCGGCCGTCCGCCGCGGGCCGGTCGCGCAGGATCCAGCGCAGGGTGATCAGCTCGAGGCTCAGGCCCAGCCCCAGCCAGGTGAGGCCCACCACGGCGGCGATCTCCTGGGGATGGGCGAAGTCCTGGGTGAAGTCCATGGCGGCAGAGGCGGGATACTTCCGCTTTAGCCAGCCTGGGGAATCCCGCCATGCCCGCGGAACCGGAGATCCTCGCGGTGGATCTGCTCCGCTTCGAGCGGGGCGATCAGGCCGCTCGCCGGGCCGTGGTGGATGGGGTGCGCCGCAGCCTGGCCACGGGTTTCGTGTACAGCAGCTCCGACCTCTCCGACACCCTGCTCGACACCGCCTACGGGATGCTCGAGCAGTTCTTCTCCCTGCCGGGCGAGCAGAAGAGCCGCTTCCACGCCCCCGGCAGCCACGGCCAGACGGGCTACACCGGGCTGCTGGTGGAAACGGCCGCCGGCGCCGCCCAGCCCGACTGGAAGGAGATGCTGAACTGGGGCCAGCCGCCGCCGCCGGCCCATCCGCTGCGGCGCCGCTACCCGCACCTCTACCCGGAGCCGCTGCTGCCGGAGGCGGTGGTGCCTGGCATCACGGCGGTGCTGCAGCGCTTTCACCGCGATCTGGCGGATCTGCAGCGCCGCTTCCTGCGGGTGATCGCCCTGGGGATGGGCTGCGCCGAGGATTTCTTCGAGGAGATGGTGCAGGACGCCCCCACCCTCAGCCGGGCCCTGCGCTACCCGCCGATGGCGGAGGCGCCCGCCGCCGGGGTGGTGTGGGCGGCTGCCCATGGCGACATCAACCTGCTCACGGCGCTGCCGCGGGCCACGGCGCCGGGGCTGCAGGTGGAGGTGCAGGGGCGCTGGGTGGACGCGGTGCCGCCGCCGGGGCGGGTGATCCTCAACAGCGGCCTGATGCTGGAGCGGCTCAGCAACGGCCGCATCCCGGCGGGCTGGCACCGGGTGGTGGCGCCGCCCGGGGCAGTGGGGCGGCGCCTGAGCGTGGTGCAGTTCTGCCATGCCCGCCCCTGGACGATCCTGGCTCCCGTGCCCAGCTGCTGCACTGCCGACTCTCCGCCGCGCTTTGCCGGTGTGAGTGCCGCCGACGCCCTGGAGGAGGTGTTGTACCGGATCAATCTGCTGGAGCCGCCGGATGGCTCTCAGGCACAGCGGTCCAGTCCTCAGGTACAGCCGTCCACCGAGAGGGAGTAGCTGCGGCCGGTGGCGTTGGCGTTGTAGCTGGAGCCCACCTTCACGTTCACCTGGGTCACCAGCTTGCCGGCGGGGGGACGGAAGGGCCCGAAGCGGCGGGCCTCGCCGGGGTTGGGCTCGAGGGTTTCATTCACCACCTGCAGATTGCTACCGTCGCTGAACTTGAGGTACGCCTCGATCGGATAGGGCCCCTTCTCGGAGGAGGTGGAGCGGAAGTGGATGGTGTAGCTGCCGTAGGCACGGCTCACCGTGAAATCGGTGTTGAAATTGGTGCGGCCGAAGGGGAAGGTGAGCGGTCCGTTCAGCTGGATCGTCTTGTTCACCGTGGTGCCCCCACCCACCGCCGGCAGGGCCGTGCAGGCCTGCGCCCCGGCCGGCAGCGTCGCCGCCGCCGTGCCGAGGGCCAGGCCGAGCAGCACCCGGATGGCCGCGCCGCGGGGACGGGGGCCGCGGGCGCGGAGAGCGAGGGGGCGGGGCATGGGGATGGGCGGGGCTCCTGGCGTTGGTCTAGACCGATTTTCCGGCCGTGGCCACCGTGCTCCTTCCTGCGCGAGCCTTCCTTCTCAGTGGCTTCTCAGTGAGGCCGCAGCCCTTGCGGCTGCTGGGTTCTGGGGCCTGCGTCTCCCCGTGTCCACCGGCAGGCGGCCGCAGCGCCGGCCAGCGGGACGGCTGGCCCCCTTGCCGGCGCGTCCGGCCGTGGGAATGTTGAAGGAAGTAAGGCGATCCACCACCGCTTCGTGTTGCGTGGGTCCGGAGGAGAAGGTCATGGCCAGAACCCAGGGGAACGGCAACGGATCCGGCATCGGCGGCGAGCGGTTCGTGGTGATGCTCGACCACAGGCCCTTTGCCTGTTGTCTGAGCCGCCTCGAGGCCTACAGCCTCGCCTACCAGGAGATCGGCCGCCTCGCCTCCCGCGGCACCTGCGTGCTGGCGCTTTAATTCCCCCAGCCGGCCCCGGGCCCCGATGATCCAGGCTCCCGTCGCCGATGGTCCCCTGGCGGAGATCGCCGGGCGCTTCCATCCCCGCGAGGCCATCCGGGGGATCGAGCCCCTCGGCCAGGGCAACGTGAACGACACCTATCTGGTGCGCCTGCACCAGGCCGGCGCCGAGCCGCTCGTGCTGCAGCGGCTCAACACCAGCGTGTTCCGCCGGCCCGAACTGGTGCTGCGCAACATGGACACCGTGGGGCGCCATGTGGGGCGGCGGCTGGCGGCCGAGCCGCCGCCCCGCCCCGGACGCCCCTGGGAGATCCCCCGCCTGATCGCCCCGCTGGGCTCCACCGATCCCTGGGTGGAGGCCGATGGGCAGTTCTGGCGGGCGATCAGCTACGTGGGCCGCTCCCGCAGCCTCGAGGTGATCCGCGAGCCCCACCAGGCCCGGGAGGTGGGCTTCGGGCTGGGGATGTTCCACCACCTGATCAGTGATCTGCCGGCGGAGCACCTGGCCGACACCCTGGAGGGCTTCCACATCACCCCCGGCTACCTGCGCCAGTACGAGTGCCAGCGGGCCGGGGGGCGCCCGCTGGCCTCGATCGAGGAGAGTTGGTGCGAGGCCTTCATCGAGAACAGGCGGGAGCTGGTGCCGGTGCTGGAGGAGGCCAAGGCCCGCGGCGAGCTGCGGCTGCGGCCGATCCACGGCGACCCCAAGAGCAGCAACGTGCTGCTCGATGCCACCACCGGCCAGGCCATCGCCCTGGTGGATCTCGACACCGTCAAGCCCGGCCTGATCCACTACGACCTCGGCGATTGTCTGCGTTCCTGCTGCAATCCCCACGGGGAGGAATGCCGTGATCCCGAGGCGGTGCAGTTCGATGCCGGCCTCTGCGAGGCGGCCCTGGAGGGGTACCTCTCGGTGGCCCGGGGTTTCCTCTCCGAGGCCGATCACCACTACCTCTATCCCGCCCTGCGGCTGATCGCCTTTGAGCTCGGCCTGCGCTTCTTCAGTGATCACCTGGCCGGCAACATGTATTTCCGCAGCGACGACGACGAGCACAACCTCCGCCGCGCCCAGGTGCAGTTCCGGCTGGTGGAGAGCATCGAGGCCCAGGAGGAGAGCCTGCGGGCGCTGCTGGAGCGGCTGCGGAGGAACTGAGATGGATCCCTCCGCCGCAGCTCCCCCCACCCCCGGCTTCCAGCTGCTGCCGTTCGCGGCGGGTCCGGTGGTGGGCGATGGCTCCTGCGGCCCGCAGCGGTTCCGCCTGCGTGGCGCCCTTTTTCGCCAGGGCGGCCACCTGAGCCTGGAGTACCGCCTGGAGGGCCCCATCGGGGAACTCCTCCTGCCTGATCCCTCCCCCGCCCCCGAGCGGCGCGATGGCCTCTGGCAGCACACCTGCCTGGAGGCCTTCCTCGCCCCGGAGGATTCCGAGGAGGCCTACTGGGAGCTCAACCTCTCCCCCTGCGGCGACTGGAATGTCTACGGGCTCAGCGGCTACCGCCGTGGGCTCCGGCCCGAAACCCTCAGCGGGCCTCCCTCCCTGGAGCGGCACAGGAGCGGGGGGCAGGGCGAGGATCGGATCGTGTTCACGGCGCGCTGGCCCCTGCCCCCTCCCCTGGTTGGGGCCCCGCTGCGGATCGGCATCACCGCCGTGCTGGAGGATCTCCGCGGCGATCTGAGCTACTGGGCTTTGGCCCATACGGGCCCGGAGCCGGATTTCCACCGCTGCGACTCGTTCCTGCTGCGCCTCTGAGGACCGCCGGGCTGCCGGCCCCGCGGCCCGGCCCGATACTGCGGCCAGCAGGGAGGCCGCCATGCCCCGATCCGAGCTGATGGCCAGCTGGCAACTCTGGGCGGGCCTGGCCTCGCTGTTCGCGGCCCTCACTGCCGTGCTGGCCAAGCTGGGGGTGGCGGCGATTCCCTCCAACCTGGCCACCTTCCTGCGCACCCTGGTGGTGGTGGCGGTGCTGGCCGCCCTGCTGCTGGCGCGGGGGGAGCTGGTGTGGGACCAGGTGACGGGGCTGGAGCGCCGCAGCCTGGTGGCCCTGGTGCTCTCGGGGCTGGCCACGGGCGCCTCCTGGCTCTGTTACTTCCGGGCCCTGCAGCTCGGGCCGGTGGCGCGGGTGGCCTCGATCGACAAGTTCAGTGTGGTGCTGGTGGCCCTGTTCGGGGTGCTGGCCCTGGGGGAGAGCCTCACCCCGCGCGCCTGGCTGGGGGTGTTGCTGATGGGCGGTGGCGCGGTGCTGGTGGCCCTGCCGTGAGCCACCATCGCCCCGTCCTCGATGCCGAAGCGGTGTTCCGCCGCCGGGCCGATGCCGTGGTGGTGGTGGAGCTGCCCGATGGGATGGGGTCAGGCGTGTTGCTCAACCGCAACGGCCTGATCGCCACCAGCCACCACCTGATCGAGGGCTGGAGCCATGCGGAGGTGCGCCTGCGGGATGGCACCCGCCTGACGGCGCCGGTGGTGCGCTCCTTCCGCGGCAGCGACCTGGCCTTCCTGCAGCTCGAGCCGGCGGCCACGGCCCCGCTGGCCCGCCTCCCCCTGCCGCCGCACGACGAGAGTCTGCCCCCGGGACGGGTGCCCCGCATCGGGGAAACCGTGTACGTGATCGGCCATCCCCTGGGGCTGGAGTACACCCTCACCCAGGGGATCGTGAGTGGCGTGGACCGGGAGATCGAGGGCCGGCGGTTCCTGCAGATCGACGCCGCCATCAATCCCGGCAACAGCGGCGGCCCCCTCTACGACCGGCAGGCTGAGCTGGTGGGGATCATCGCCTGCACGCGGCTCGAGTCGGAGGGGCTCAGTTTCGCTGTGCCCGCCGATCAGCTGCAGCGGCTCTGGGCCCTCCACCGCAGCGAACAGCGAAGCGGCCCGCGCCAGTACTGCGCCGTCTGCGGCGCCGCTTCGCTGGATCTGCGCTATTGCGACCAGTGCGGTGCCCTGCTGGCCCGGGTGGAGGCCTCGGGCGCGGACGAGCCCACCGCTGAGGAGTCCATCGGGGAGGAGCCGAACGGAGCCGAGTCCATCGAGGAAAAGCTCCAGGAGGAAGGGTCCCAGGAACCTGTGCCACTGGAGGAAACGGAGCAGGAAACCGAGGCCGATCCCCCTGCCGCCTGTCCGGTGTGCGGGGCGCCCTGCGGCCAGGGGCAGCGGTACTGTGCCGCCTGCGGTGCCACCCTCTAGGGCGGGTCGATGGGGCAGTTCCTGGCCGATCTGGTGGCGCGGCTCGCTACGCTGCGGCACCCCCGCCGGCCTGTGGAGGAGGCGGTGGCCCTGGTGGACGGGGTGCTCGAGAGCCTTGGCGTGGGCGGCCAGCGGGAAGATTCCGAAGACGGCTTCGACTGGAGCTTTCAGGTGGGCAGCGCCCCGATCGAGGTGGCCCTCCATCCCAACCCCGTGCTCGGGGAGCCCACCCTGGAGGTGCGCTCTCCGATGCTGCGGCTGCCCGCCGGCAATCTGCTGGCCCTCTACCGCCGCTGCCTCGAACTCAATCGCCTGGTGGTGGGCTGCTCGATCGGTGTGGACCAGGACGTGCTGGTGGTGGCCCAGGAGCGGGGGCTGCAGGGGCTCGATCAGCCCGCCTTCCTGGAGATGCTGCTCAACGTGGCCAGCGCCGCCGACCAGTTCGACGACGAGCTGGCCGAGGAGTTCGGTGCGATCCGCCTGGGACAGGACTGAGCGGCGCTCCCAGAATGGCTCTGCCCTGCTCCGTCCGCCGGCCATGACCAGCTCCACGCCCTCCCTGCCGGACGACGATCGCGATCTGCTGCGGATCCTCTGCTGCGTGGCCTGGTCCGATGGCGACTTCGCAGACGAGGAGAGGCGCCTGCTGCAGCGGCTGGTGCAGAACTACTTCCTCCCGAATGCCGATGCCCAGGCCACCAGCGAAGCCGTGGAGGCCCTGGCGGCGGAAGCCCTCCAGCCCGAGCGGCTCGAGGAGCTGGTGCCGCGCCTCACCAGCCAGGAGGATCGCCAGCTGGTGGTCAAGCTCGCCTACATGCTGATCCGGATCGAATCCCGCCCGGGCGACGAGTCGAGCATCAATCCCCAGGAGAAGCGGGTCTACCGCCGGCTGGTGGAGCTGCTGCAGCTCGAGGAGGCCGATGTGCGGGAGGCGGAGTGGGCCGCTGAGCAGGAACTGCGGCAGCACACGGGGCTGCTGGGGGTCCTGACCAGCCGCTTCCAGTGGCTCGGGGCCTGGCCCTCCCCCGAGCTGATGGACACCCCCGGCATGCAGTGGCTCTGAGCCGGCAGGTGCTGATCCGGGTGGCTTCTAGTCCGGCTGGGGCTGGGACCCAGTTTCTTCCAGCTCGATCGCGGCCAGCTCCAGTTCCCGCCCCCGCAGCAGCACGGCGCTGAGGGCACCGCAGCGGGGGCAGGTGGGTTCCCCGCGGCGGAACGGACGGCCGCAGGGGGTGCAGTGCCATTCCAACGGCACATCCTCGATCTCCAGGCGGGATCCCTCCGCCACGCTCCCCTCCATCACCACCCCATGGGCGAAGCGGAGCGCATCGGGCTCCACCCCCGCCATCGCGCCGATCCGCAGGGTGATCGCGCACACGCGGCCGCCGCCCTGGCGGCGGACCTGCTCCTCCACCAGCTCCCGCAGGGCCGCCAGCAGGCTCAGTTCGTGCACGGCCCGCCCTCCTCCTGCAGCCAGCTCCGCAGCAGGGCCCGGGCCGCCGGCAGCTGCTGCCGGAGGCGGGCCGAGAGGTCCGGGCCATGGCCGAAGCGGCTGCCCAGCACCAGCATGATCGCCGCTGACGGGGCGGCGGCGAACAGGTGGCGGCCCAGGGCCAGCAGGCCCGCGGGTGTGAGCTGATGGGGGTGGGCGGCGCCGAGGGGATCGGGCTCCAGCCGCTCCAGCCGCGGCGGGCCGATCCCCAGCGCCGCGTCCACGAAGAGCACCCGCGGACGGCCGGCCAGCTCCACCGCCAGTTCCGGCAGCAGCTGCTGGCAGAGCCGCAGGTCTGGCGCTGTGCCGGAACCTTCCAGTTCCTCCAGCAGTCGCCAGGCCACGCCATCGTCCTGGCGCAGGGGGTTGCCCAGGCCGATCACCAGATCCACTCGCCGCTCAGCCACGCTGCCGCGCGGCGAGCAGGTCGCCGGCCCCATCCCGCAGTTCGATCCGCAGTGGCATCTGCCCCGCCGCATGGGTGGAGCAGGAGAGGCAGGGATCAAAACAGCGGATGCCCGCCTCCACCCGGTTGAGCAGCGGCTCGGGGATCTCGGCGCCGACGGGGAGTTGATCGGGAATGAACGTCCGGGCGATCTGGGCCACGGTGCGGTTCATCGCCAGGTTGTTCTGGCCGGTGGCGATGATCAGGTTCACGCGCGTGATCAGGCCGTTGTCGTCCACGCGGTAGTGATGGAACAGCGTGCCGCGGGGTGCCTCGCTCACCCCCACGGCCTCGTTGGCATTGAGGCTGGCGCGGGCACGGATACGGCCGCTCTGGAGCTGCGGATCGGCCACCAGCGCCTCGATTCCCTCCAGGCAGCCGACGATCTCCACCAACCGCGCATGGTGATAAGCGAAGGAGGAAGTGACGATCCGCCCCCCACTCGCGGCAGTGCCGCTGCGCTGGCGGAACTCGCCCAGCTCGGCATCCGCCCAGGGGGTGCCGATCGCCTCGCACACGTTCAGCCGTGCCAGCGGGCCGACGCGGTAGATCCCCTGCGGGTAGCCGAGCGGTTTGTAGTAGGGGAATTTGAGATAGCTCCAGCTCTCCACCGCTTCACCCAGGAAGCTGGCGTAGTCGTCTTCACTGAGGCCATCGGCCACGATCCGGCCGTCGCTGTCGATGAAGCGGAGGGCGGATCGTGGCCGATGGCCTCAGTGAAGACGACTACGCCAGCTTCCTGGGTGAAGCGGTGGAGAGCTGGAGCTATCTCAAATTCCCCTACTACAAACCTCTCGGCTACCCGCAGGGGATCT
>JBJTWS010000134.1:0-8209 GCA_046081905.1 Synechococcus sp.
ATTCGAGCTGGAGGTGATGCGCGACAGCGCCGACAACGTGGTGATTGTCTGCAGCATCGAAAATCTCGACCCGATGGGGGTGCACACCGGCGATTCGATCACCGTGGCGCCGGCGCAGACGCTCACCGATCGCGAATACCAACGCTTGCGTGATCAGTCGATAGCGATCATCCGCGAGATCGGCGTCGATACCGGCGGCAGCAACATCCAGTTCGCCATCAATCCCGCCAACGGCGACGTGGTGGTGATCGAGATGAACCCCCGCGTCTCGCGTTCCTCCGCCCTGGCCTCCAAGGCCACCGGCTTCCCGATCGCCAAGATCGCCGCCAGCCTGGCGGTGGGCTACACCCTCGACGAGATCCTCAACGACATCACCGGCAAGACGCCGGCCTGTTTTGAGCCCACGATCGACTATGTGGTGACCAAGATTCCGCGCTTCGCCTTCGAGAAGTTCCGCGGCAGCCCTGCGGTGCTCACCACGGCGATGAAGTCGGTGGGGGAGGCGATGGCGATCGGCCGCTGCTTCGAGGAGTCGTTCCAGAAGGCGCTGCGCTCGCTCGAAACCGGCCACGCCGGCTGGGGCGGCGACCGCCCCGATCCCGCCCTGCCCCGCGGCGACCTCGACCGCGAGCTGCGCACCCCGGCCCCGGATCGGATCTTCGCGGTGCGCACCGCCATGGTGCAGGGCTACTCCGATGCCGAGATCCATCGCCTCTCGGCGATCGACCCCTGGTTCCTGGCCAAGCTGCGCCGCATCCTCGCGGCCGAGCGGGCCCTGCTGCAGGGCCGCGCCCTGGCGGATCTCGGTGCCGATGCCCTGCTGGAGCTCAAGCAGCTGGGCTTCTCCGACCGGCAGATCGCCTGGGCCACCGGCAGCCGGGAGCTGGAGGTGCGCCGCCACCGCCAGGCCCTCGGCGTGAACGCGGTGTTCAAGACCGTGGACACCTGCGCTGCCGAATTCGCCTCCAGCACGCCGTACCACTACTCCACCTATGAGCGGCCGCTGGAGCGGCTGCGGGACGACGGCACCATCGAGCTGGTGCCGCCCGAGAGCGAGGTGCAGCCCGAAACCCGCCGCAAGGCGATGATCCTCGGCGGCGGCCCCAACCGGATCGGCCAGGGCATCGAGTTCGACTACTGCTGCGTGCACGCCTCCTTCGCGCTGCAGGCGGAGGGCTTCGCCACGGTGATGGTGAACTCCAACCCCGAAACCGTTTCCACCGACTACGACACCTCCGATCGCCTCTACTTCGAGCCGCTCACGCTCGAAGACGTGCTCAACGTGATCGAGGCCGAGCATCCCGAGGGGGTGATCGTGCAGTTCGGCGGCCAGACGCCCCTGAAGCTGGCGATCCCGCTGCTGCGCTGGCTCGCCTCCCCCGAGGGGCAGGCCACCGGCACCCGCCTCTGGGGCACCTCCCCCGAATCGATCGACACCGCTGAAGACCGCGAGCAGTTCGAGGCGATCCTGCGCCGGCTCGACATCCGCCAGCCCCGCAACGGCCTGGCCCGCAGCGAGGCCGAGGCCCGCGCCGTGGCCGATCGGGTGGGCTACCCGGTGGTGGTACGGCCCAGCTACGTGCTCGGCGGCCGCGCCATGGAGGTGGTGTACGACCAGGAGGAGCTCAACCGCTACATGGCCGAGGCGGTGACCGTGGAGCCAGGCCACCCCGTGCTGATCGATCAGTACCTCGAGAACGCCACCGAGGTGGATGTGGATGCCCTCTGCGACGGCACCGGCCGGGTGGTGATCGGCGGCCTGATGGAGCACATCGAGCCGGCCGGGGTGCATTCCGGCGATTCCGCCTGCGCCCTGCCCGCGGTGACCCTCGAGGCCGAGGCCCTGGCCACGATCCGCCAGTGGAGCGAAGCCCTGGCCCTGGCGCTGCAGGTGAACGGCCTGATCAACCTGCAGTTCGCCGTGCGCGACGGCGAGGTGTTCATCATCGAGGCCAATCCCCGTGCCTCCCGCACCGTGCCCTTCGTGGCCAAGGCCACCGGCGTGCCCCTGGCCAAGGTGGCCAGCCAGATCATGGCGGGCCGCAGCCTCGAGCAGCTCGGCCTCACCGCCGAGCCCCAGCCGCCCCTGCAGGCGGTGAAGGAGGCGGTGCTGCCCTTCAAGCGCTTCCCTGGCGCCGATTCGATCCTCGGCCCCGAGATGCGCAGCACCGGCGAGGTGATGGGCACCGCCACCAGCTTCGGGCTGGCCTACGCCAAGGCCGAGCAGGGGGCCGGCGAGGCCCTGCCCACCGGCGGCACTGTGTTCCTCTCCACCCACGACCGCGACAAGCCGGCCCTGGTGCCGGTGGCCCGCCGCCTGGCGGAGCTGGGCTTCTCCCTGATCGCCACCGAGGGCACCGCCCGGGCGCTGCGGGAGGCCGATCTCGCGGTGGCCTCGATCCTGAAGGTGCACGAGGGGCGCCCCAACATCGAGGACGCGATCCGCTCGGGCGAGATCCAGCTGGTGATCAACACGCCGGTGGGGCGCCAGGCCGCCCACGACGACAAGTACCTCCGCCGCGCCGCGATCGACTACGCCGTGCCGGCCGTGACCACCCTGGCGGGCGCCCGGGCCGCCGTGGCCGCGATCACCGCGCTGCAGGGGGAGGCCCTCGCCGTGAACGCCCTGCAGGACATCCACCCCCAGGCCGCCCGCTGAGGGTTCCTAGGGTTGAGCCCGGCTCGCGCCGTTCCCTTCTCCTCTCCGCCCGTGACCCTTGCCCCCGCTGAGGCCGCCCAGGCCCTGAGCCCCCAGGCGGTGCCTGCCCCCGGCAGCGACTGCACCGCCGCCTTCCGCGCCGCCTACGAGAACCGCTACACCTGGGATCCCGGCTTCCCCGGCTACCGCGGCCGCTGCGTCTGGGAGCAGGAAGGCCGCCACGTGGAGGGCAGCTTCCGGGTGGCCGCCGACCTCAAGGCCAGCGTGGAGGGCATCGAGGATGAGGAGGTGACCAAGGCGATCGCCTCCCAGCTCTGGGAAGTGGCGATCCACCGGGTGCGCCGCAGCTTCGAGCAGACCCACGGCGCCAACACTTTCACCGCCGGCGACACCGATGCCGTAGGCACCGAGGTGCTGGTGGGCGGCAAGGGCGAGGGCGACCGCTACCGCATCCAGAACAACGTGGTGACGATGGTGCACCGCCATATCCACGGCACCGTGGTGACGATCTTCACCGGCAGCACCACCGATACCGGCAGCGGCTACCTCAGCCACACCTATTCGAGCCGCTACGCCGATCCGGCCACGGGAACGCCCCGCGGCGGCACCAGCCACTTCACCGACACCTTCGTGCCCCTCGGTGACGGCGGCCCCTGGGTGCTGAGCGAGCGGGTGGTGGAGACCGAAGCCCATGGCGACACCCCCGCTGGCCGGCAGGTGTTTCGTTTCCTCGATCTGGCCACCGACCCCGGGGCATGACACCATCCAGGGGGTCTGCCCCTGCATCCCTTGGAGCTCCTTGATCAGATCAACGGCATCGTCTGGGGACCGATCACCTGCTGGCTGATCGGCCTCACGGGGCTCTACCTGATGGTGGGGCTCCGCTTTATGCCCTTGCGCCGCATCGGCTTCGGCTTCCGCCAGGCGATCGCCTCGATCGGCAACACCAAGGGCGATGGCGATGTGAACGCATTCGAGAGCCTCACCACCGCCCTGGCGGCCACGATCGGCACCGGCAACGTGGCCGGTGTGGCCAGCGCCATCTCCGTGGGGGGACCGGGTTCGGTGTTTTGGATGTGGATCATCGCCCTGGTGGGCATGGCCACCAAGTACGCCGAATCGCTCCTGGCGGTGCACTACCGCGAGGTGGACAGGCTCGGCGAGCACGTGGGCGGGCCGATGTACTTCATCCGCAACGGCCTCGGGCCCCGCTGGGCCTGGCTGGGGGTGCTCTTCGCCATCTTCGGCACCCTGGCGGGCTTCGGCATCGGCAACAGCGTGCAGTCGCACGAACTGGCCCTGGCGCTCAACAAGTCGCTGGGCATCCCGGAACTGGCCACCGGCCTGGTGATGGCCGCCATCACCTTCGTGGTGCTGATCGGCGGCATCGAGCGGATCGGCAAGGTCACCGAGGTGGTGGTGCCCTTCATGGCGATCGTGTATGTGCTCGGTGGCTGCGTGATCTGATCGCGAACTACGACCGCCTGCCGATGGCGATCGGCGTGATCTTCTCCGATGCCTTCACCGGTCAGGCGGTGGCCGGTGGTGCCCTGGGGGTGACGATCCAGAAGGGCATCGCCCGCGGCATCTTCTCCAACGAGGCGGGTCTGGGCACCGCCCCGATCGCCCAGGCCGCCGCCAAGCCGGGCGATCCGGTGCTGCAGGGCAGCATCGCCATGCTCGGCACCTTCATCGACACGATCGTGGTGTGCTCGATGACCGCCCTGGTGGTCGTGATGAGCGGCGCCTACGAGTTCGGCGAGTCCGGCGTGGCGCTCACCATGAGCGCCTTCAACTGGGGCATGCCCGGCGGCCAGTGGGTCGTGACCTTCGGCACCGTGTTCTTCACCGCCACCACCATCCTCGGCTGGGGCTACTACAGCGAGCGCTGCCTGGAGTTTCTGGTGGGGGTGCGGGGCATCAAGCCCTTCCGCTACCTCTGGGTGGTGGTGGTGGTGCTCGGGGCCATCAGCTCCCAGGCCGGTGCGAACGCCCTCTCCCAGGTGAAGACCACCTCGATCGTGTGGACCATCGCCGACATTCTCAACGGCCTGATGGCGATCCCGAACCTGATTGGTCTGCTGCTGCTCTCCGGCACCGTCTTCGAGCTCACCCGCCGCTACCGCTTCGAGGAGCCCGAAGCGGGGGAGGGCGACGCCGGCTGAGGAGCTCGGTTCCCCTCCTCAGCCGGGGGGCGCCGTTCAGGCGGCGTCCGGCAGGGGGGGGATGTCATGCAGCTTCTCGTTCAGCTGCATCGCCATCGACTGGCGACCCACCGCCAGCACCTTGAGGGTGTCTTCGTGGAGGCGGAGCTGAGCATCGGCCACCTGCATGCCCCGCACCAGTTCCTTCACCTCCTGGGGCAGGGAGTTGAGGTCGTACCGCTTGCCTTCAAAGGTCAGCACGGGCGGCTGGTTGGCGTCGGTCACGGCGATTCCTTGGGTGCGGCCCCAGCTTAGGGAGCACCATCGCCGCGCACCGCAGGGGCTGCGGGTCGCTTGAAGATGAACATCAGCAGCGGACCCACCTGGGTGGTTTCGGTGAGTTCCCAGCCCTGGCGGCCCAGTTGGTTGAGGAACCCCTGCAGCTGCTCCGCCGGATGCATCGCCTTGCGGGGGGCGCCCTTGTACTGCTCCGGGAACTCCCGCTCCAGGAACTCCGGGCTGAGGGCACCGCCGAGGCGGCTGCTGTCGTCTTTGGGATTCGGCGGACCGGGCGGGGCGTTGCTGTCCACGTTGATGTGCAGCACCCGGTACTCCCACAGGGGATGGGGGGGCGGCAGCGCCGGCTCGGAAGGGCCCTGGGCTCCAGCGGGGGATTCCATGGGGCCAGTCTGCCGGTTCCGCCGAGCTGGTTCCGCTGGCTCGGGTCAGCCGAGATGGATGAACTGGCGTTCGCAGAGGTCGCGGTAGCGGCCGCCGGCGGCCATCAGTTCCCCGTGGCTGCCCTGCTCCACGATCCGGCCCTGGTCGAGCACCACGATCCGATCGGCCTCCTGCACGGTGGAGAGGCGGTGGGCGATCACCACCACGCTGCGCCCCGCCATCGCCTGCTCCAGCCCCTGCTGCACCGCCTCTTCGGCTTCGGCGTCGAGGGCGCTGGTGGCCTCATCGAGCAGCAGCACCGCCGGATCCCCCAGCACCGCCCGGGCGATGGCCAGCCGCTGCAGCTGGCCGCCGGAGAAGTTGCTGCCCCGCTCCTCGATGCGGCTCTCGTAGCCCTGCGGCAGGGTCTCGATGAAGCCGGCGGCATTGGCGGTGCGGGCCGCCTGGCGGATCTGCTCGGCGCTGGCGGGCCGGCCGAAGGCGATCGCCTCGGCCACGGTGCCGGAGAACACCCGGCTCTGCTGGGGCACCAGCGCCACGGCCCGGCGCAGTTCGCGGGCGCGCAGGTCCGCCAGGTTGCGGCCATCCAGCAGCACCCGCCCGCCGCTGGCCACGTTGAAGCGCAGCAGCAGGGAGAACAGGGTGCTCTTGCCGGCCCCGGAGGGGCCCACCAGCGCCACCACCTTGCCGGGCTCCACCCGCAGATCGAGGCCCTGCAGCACCTCCGGCCCTTCGCCGTAGCGGAAGCTCACCCCCTCCAGCACCAGCTCGCCCCGCACCGGCCCGAGGGGGGCGGCATCTGCGTGGTCGGGCGGTTCCACCGGTTCCGATTCGATCGCCCGCAGCCGCCGCAGGGAGGCCTGCCCCTGCTGGAACTCGTTGAAGTTGGTGGTGAGGTGCGAGATCGGATCGATCAGCATCAGCAGACCCGCCACGAAGCTGCTGAAGCCCTGGCTGTCGAGGCCGCCGGCCTGGATGCGGGCCGCGCCGATCAGCAGCACCGCCAGGATGCCGCCGGCTTCGAGGAAGCCCACCACCGGATGCTGCAGGGCCAGCAGCTTCAACGTGCGGTAGCGGGCCTTGCGGTGCAGGTCGATCTCCTCATCGAAGCGGCGCTGCAGCCAGGGTTCGGCCGCATAGGCCCGCACCAGCGGCAGCCCGCCGATCGCCTCCGCCAGCAGGGAGGCCAGATCGCTCACCTGCTTCTGGCTGCGCTCGGCTGCCGTCATCACCCGGGCGCCGAAGCCGCTCACCAGCAGGGCCACCACCGGGGCCAGCAACTGGGTGGCCAGGGCGAGGGGCCAGTCGAGCCAGAGCATGTAGCCCAGCACCACCACGAGCTGCAGGGCGCTGGGGGTGCTGTCCTGGATGGTCTTGTAGATCACCTCCCCCACCCGGTCGGCGTCTTCGGTGAGGCGGTAGGTGAGGTCGCCGGCGGAGAGCTTCTCGAGGGCGCCGAAATCGAGCTGCTGCAGGCGGGCGAACAGCCGGCCGCGCAGCTCCTGGCTCACCTGCAGGGCCGGTCCGGCCAGCAGGGTGTCCTGGCCGAACTGGGCGGCCTTCTGCACGAGGAACACCCCCAGCGCCGCCAGCACCGCCTGGAGCACCTTCGGGAAGTCGCCGGCGCCGATGGCGGGAATCAGCCGCCCCGCCAGCCAGGCCAAGAGCGGCCAGCAGGCCACATACACAAGGGTGCAGAGGCCCCCGGCGAGCAGGCGCCGCCGATGGGGCTGGAGCAGGGGCCACAGACGGCGGAAGCCGGCCGGCGAGGGTGCGAACATCGGCGAACCCTATCAGTGGTGAACGGGGCCTCCTCCGCTGGCCCTGTGCCCCTGGCCTCCGCGATGCCGCCGCCGCGATGAAGCTCGATCAATTCCTCAAATGGCAGGGCCTGGTGGGGACCGGCGGCGAGGCGAAGATGCGCATCCAGCGCGGCGATGTGCGGGTGAACGGGGTGATCGAGACCCGCCGGGGGCGTCAGCTGGGCCTCGGCGATGCCGTGGCCCTCGATGGCCAGGAGCATCTGGTGCTGCCCCGCGCCGGCTCCGGCGAACCCCCCGAACCGGCCAACAGATAGCGTTTGCAGCACTTCGCCGAGAGGACCCGCTGGTGCGTAAGGCCGTCATCGCTGGCAACTGGAAGATGCACATGACCTGCGCCGAGGCGCAGGCCTTCGCCGAAGTGTTCCGGCCCCTGGTGTCCTCCCTTCCAGACGATCGGGAGGTGGTGCTCGCGCCTCCGTTCACGGCGATCCCCACCCTGGGGGCGGCCCTGGCCGGCAGCGGCGTGCGGATCGCGGCCCAGAACGTGCACTGGGAAGACAAGGGCGCCTACACCGGCATGGTGTCGGCGCCGATGCTGCTGGAACACGGCGTGAGCCACGCGATCGTGGGCCACAGCGAGCCGCGCAAGTACTACAGCGAAACCGACGAGCAGATCAACCTGCGGGCCCGCGCCGCCCAGACCGCGGGCCTGATCCCGATCCTCTGCGTGGGCGAGAGCCTCGATCAGCGCGAGGCCAGCGAAACCGAGCGGGTGATCCACCGCCAGGTGGAGCAGGGTCTTGAAGGCATCGATCCGCTGCGCCTGATCGTGGCCTATGAACCGATCTGGGCGATCGGCACCGGCAAGACCTGCGCCGCCGAGGAGGCCAACCGCATCTGCGGCCTGATCCGCGGCTGGGTGGGCTCTCCCGGGGTGGTCGTGCAGTACGGCGGTTCGGTCA
>JBJTWS010000135.1:0-8864 GCA_046081905.1 Synechococcus sp.
TCCTCAAACATCCAGAGCATGTGGCTCCACCAGAAGCCCTTGTTGCTGTCGTGATGATCCGCATCCGTATCTGAGAATTTGTGGTGGTGGCGGTGCCGATCCAGAACAGCAGGGCCGCCAGGGGCAGCTGCAGCACCAGGAACCAGTTGTTCAGCCAGCGGTAGTAGGGGTCGGCGGCCAGATCGCCGGTGAGGCGGGGCACGGCGCCCATGGCGGGGATTTCCTCGAACATCCAGCCCATGTGGCTCCACCAGAAGCCGCGGTGGCTGTTGTGGTGATCCGCATCCGTATCGGAGAACTTGTGGTGGTGGCGGTGCAGCCCCACCCAGTCGATCGGGCCGTGCTGGCAGCTGAGGGCGCCGCAGGTGGCGAAGAAGCGCTCCAGCCACTGGGGCGCCCGGAAGGCGCGGTGGCTCAGCAGGCGGTGATAGCCGATCGTGACGCCCAGGCAGGCGGTGACCCAGTAGAGGATCACCAGGGAGGCCACGGCGGGCAGGCTCCAGAAGCGGGGCAGCAGGGCCACCACCGCCAGCACGTGGATCACCACCATGAAGCCGATGGTGCCCCAGCGGCGGCCGCCGGGCACCTCGGGGGCGGGCTCCCCGCGGCGGGGGCGGTGCAGCAGGGAGGAGCGGCGCAGGGCTCCGGCCGCCGCGACGGTGGCCGCCTGGTGGCTGCGGGGGAGGGGATCCGCCGCAAGCGGAGGACGGGGTGCTGTGGCGGTCATGACGGACCGGCTCCTGATCAATCGATACGATGGTAGCAATACGGATCCTGATCACGGTGGGTTATCGGGAAAAAATCCAATCGGGCCGCGCCGCCTTCAGCCATCTGATCAAGGTGTGGCACGAGCGCAACGGCTGGTCCCACCGCGTGCTCCCCTCCCTGGCCGAGGCCCTCGACCTCGGCAAGGTGCACAACTCCCAGATCTCGATGCTGCGCAACGGCAAGCTCGCCTCCCCCGGCCCGGAGGTGTTCCTCGCCCTCGGCAGCGTCAACCAGTGGCTGGCGGCCCAGCCCCCCGATCAGCCCCTGCCGCCCGAGGTGCGCCAGCTCCTGCGCGACAGCCCCGAGGTGCTCGAGGCCCTGGCCGTGTCCGCCCAGGCGGTGGCCGATCCCCACACGGGTGTGCTCGGCCCCGGGGAGCTGCTGGAGGTGTTCGTGGGGGTGCGGCAGCCCCCGGCCGCCTTCGATCTCCGCATCGCCGATGCCGAGGCCGCCGGCCTCAGCGCCGCCTTGGCGCAGCTGTTCACCGCCGGCCGCCCCTGGCGCCAGTGCCGCGAGGTGCTGCTGGAGGCCTACCCGGTGGCGCGGCGGCAGCGGCGCGAACTCTTCGCCGAGGTGATGGCCGGCCAGCGCGACTACACCGCCACCGAACTCGACGCCGAACTCCCCGACCTGCGCCGCACACTGGCGGTGCTGGGGGTGGCCGGGGAGCAGGAGCTCGGCGCCGACCAGTTCCTCGAGCTGCTGCGCAGCCGCTCCCGCCAGCTCAGTCCGATGGGCAACGGCCGCGGGCTCGATCTGGCCGCCGCCATCCGCCGCGAACTCGAAGCGGCGCCGGATCAGGCCCGGTAGTGGGCCTCCCGCACGCGGCGGGCCCAACCAAGCCGCCGCAGGATCCGGATGTGCTGCCAGGTGATGTCGAACTCGAACCAGCGCAGGCCGTGGCGGGCCGAATGGGGATGGGCGTGGTGGTTGTTGTGCCAGCCCTCGCCGAAGCTCAGCAGGGCCACCCACCAGCAGTTGCGCGAGAGGTCGGGGCAGTCGAAGTTGCGGTAGCCGAAGGCGTGGGTGGCGGAGTTCACCAGCCAGGTCACGTGGTACACGAGCACCAGCCGCAGCGGGATGCCCCAGAGCACCAGGCCCAGGCCACCCCCCGGCACCCCGGCCCGCTCGCCATAGAAATAGAGAAGCGCCCCCAGGGGCAGCTGCAGCAGCAGGAACCAGCGGTCGAGCCAGCGGTAGAAGGGGTCGCGCTGCAGGTCGCCGGTGAAGCGCTGCACGTGCTGCACCGCCGGGATCTCGTGCAGCATCCACTCGCTGTGGGCCCACCAGAGGCCCCGGGCGGCGTCGTGGTGGTCGTTGGGCTGGTCGGAGAAGCGGTGGTGGTGGCGGTGCAGCCCCACCCACTCGATCGGGCCGCTCTGGCAGGCGAGGGTGCCCATCAGCACCAGGGTGCGCTCGAGCCAGCGGGGGGCCACGAAGCTGCGGTGGGCCACCAGGCGGTGCAGGCCCAGGGTCACCCCCAACACCGTGACCCAGTAGAGAACCGCCAGGGTCACCACGCCCTCCCAGCTCCAGAACCGTGGCAGCAGGGCGAACACCGCCCCCACGTGGATCGCCAGCATGAAGCTGGTGGTGCCGAACTTGAACTTGCGCTGCCGCGGCGGCAGGGGCAGGCGATGGGCCGCCAGGGCCGAGCGGATGCGGGCCTCCTTGCGGGCCCGGTGGTCCAGCCCCACCGCGGCGGCCGAATCGGCCGGATCAAAGGGATGGGGCGATGTGGGCAGAACCGTTTCTGAACGAGGGACCAAGGAACTCTCCGGGTGTCACGTGCCTTGGCGTCTCCGTTTCGTAGCCAATGCAGCGGCAGGAATCTAACCGGGTTGCCATGGCCGGCGATTGTGCCCAGCCGGGCGGCAGGCACGATGGCCTTTCCGGATCGCCACCTCCCCGCCCATGCCCGCCGCCGTGAGCCCGAGCGACGCCGATCGCCACTGGGCCCGGCAGCGGGTGGAAGCGGCCCTCGAGCGGATCGCGCCCCTGGCTGGCGCCCGCACCGCCGCGGTGCAGCCCCGGCTGGAGCGGGTGCTCGATGCCTTCGCCGCCGAGGGGCTGGGGGTGCAGCACTTCGCCACGGTGAGCGGCTACGGCCACGGCGACCTGGGGCGGGAGGTGCTCGATCGGGTCTTCGCCCGGGTGCTGCAGGCGGAAGCCGCGGCGGTGCGGCTGCAGTTCGTGAGCGGCACCCATGCCATCGCCGCCGCCCTCTATGGGGTGCTGCGGCCGGGCGATCGGCTGCTGGCCCTCACCGGCCGCCCCTACGACACCCTCGAGGAGGTGATCGGCATCCGCGGCAGCGGCCAGGGCTCCCTGGCGGAGTTCGGCATCACCTACGACGAACTGCCGCTCACCGCCGAGGGGCGGGTGGACACCGATCGGCTGGAAGACGCCCTGGCCCAGCCCACCCGGATGGTGCTGATCCAGCGCAGCTGCGGCTACAGCTGGCGGCCCTCCCTGGGGGTGGCGGAGATCGGCCGGCTGTGCGAGCGGGTGCGGGCGATCCAGCCGGGCTGCCTCACCTTCGTGGACAACTGCTACGGCGAGCTGGTGCAGGAGCAGGAACCGCCGGCGGTGGGGGCGGACCTGATCGCCGGCTCCCTGATCAAGAACCTGGGCGGCACGATCGCCCCCGCCGGCGGCTACGTGGCCGGCCGGGCCGAACTGGTGGAGCAGGCCTGCTGCCGGCTCACGGCCCCCGGCATCGGCAGCGAGGGCGGCAGCGGCTTCGACCTGCACCGCCTGCTCTTCCAGGGGCTGTTCCTGGCGCCGCAGATGGTGGCCGAGGCCCTGATCAACGCCGATCTGGTGGCGGCCGTGTTCGAGGAGCTCGGCTACGCCACCAACCCGGGGCCGGGCGACGAGCGCAGCGACATCATCCAGGCAGTGCGGCTAGGGGATCCGGAGCTGCTGAAGGCCATCTGCCGCGCCTTCCAGGCGGCCTCGCCGGTGGGGGCCTACCTCGATCCGGTGCCGGCGCCGATGCCCGGCTACGCCAGTGACCTGGTGATGGCCGGCGGCACCTTCATCGATGGCAGCACCAGCGAGTTCTCCGCCGATGCGCCCCTGCGGGAGCCCTACGTGCTCTACGCCCAGGGCGGCACCCACCACGCCCATGGGGCGATCGCCCTGGAGCGGGCGCTGGCGGCCCTGCGGGCCCGGGATCTGCTGCCGGTGTGACGCTGCCAGGGGCAGGAAGGCTGCCAGGGGCGGACCCGTCCCCCAGACTGGCGGCAACGCCCCCCTCGCCGGCCATGGCACTCCAGTTCCCCGACGACTGCCGCTTCGCCGACAGCCATGAATACGTGCGCCCGGAGGGCCAGGGGCTGCGGCTCGGCCTCAGCGCCTTCGCCATCGACCAGCTCGGCGACATCGTGTTCGTGGATCTGCCCGAGGTGGGCGCCACGATCCAGCGGGGCGGAAGCTTCGGCACGGTGGAATCGGTGAAGGCCGTGGAGGAGCTGCTGGCGCCGGTGAGCGGCGTGGTGGAGGCCCGCAACGAGGCGGTGCTGGCCAGCCCGGAGGAGCTGCAGAACGACCCCTACGGCGAGGGCTGGCTGCTGGTGCTGCGACCCACCGAACCCGGCGAACTCGACGACCTCCTCGATGCCCCCAGCTATCGGGCACGGGTGGAGGGCGCCTGAGGCGAGGCGGGGCGCCGAAGAGCGTCCCTAGGATCCCGCCCGATCTCCATCCCGCCGCCGTGACCACGGATCTCCTGCAGAGCACGGTTGCCCCCGCGAACGCCCCGGTGGCCGAGCGCGACCCCCAGGGCATGGCGGGCTTCGTGGAGCGGCACGTGGGCCCCGGCCCGCGGGACCAGCAGCGCATGTTCAAGGAGCTGGGGCTGAGCAGCCTCGAGGAGCTCACCGCGGCGGTGGTGCCGGCCGACATCCTGCTGCCGCCGGAGGCCGCCCGCGAGGGGCTGCCCGAACCCTGCGGCGAGGCCGAAGCCCTCGAGGAGCTGGCGGCGATCGCCGCCGCCAACGAGGTGCGCCGCAGCATGATCGGCCTCGGCTACCACGGCACCGCCACGCCGGCGGTGATCCAGCGGCACGTGCTCGAGAACCCCTGCTGGTACACCGCCTACACCCCCTACCAGGCCGAGATCGCCCAGGGCCGCCTGGAGGCGCTGCTCAACTTCCAGACCCTGGTGAGCGAACTCACCGGCCTGCCGATCGCCAACGCCTCCCTGCTGGATGAGGGCACCGCCGCGGCCGAGGCCATGGCCCTCGCCCACAGCGCCCGCCGCAACGCCGGCGCCCACCGCTTCCTGGTGGACGAGGCCGTGCTGCCCCAGACCCTGGCGGTGCTGCAGACCCGGGCCGAACCGCTCGGGATCGAGCTGGTGCCCTTCGCGGCCGCCGGCTGGAGCGATCCCCTGCCGGGCGATGCCTTCGGGCTGCTGCTGCAACTGCCCGGCGTGGAGGGCCGCCTCTGGGATCCGAGCGCCCTGCTGGCCCAGGCGCGGGCCGCGGGCCTGATCAGCACCGTGGCGATCGATCCCCTCGCCCAGGTGCTGCTGGCGCCGGTGGGCCAGCTCGGCGCCGACATCGCGGTGGGCAGCCTGCAGCGTTACGGCGTGCCGATGGGCGGCGGCGGCCCCCACGCCGCCTTCTTCGCCACCCTGGAAACCTTCAAGCGCCAGATCCCCGGTCGCCTGGTGGGGCGCTCCCTCGATGCCGAGGGGCGGCCGGCCCTGCGCCTGGCGCTGCAGACCCGCGAGCAGCACATCCGCCGCGACAAGGCCACCAGCAACATCTGCACCGCCCAGGTGCTGCTGGCGGTGATGGCCGGCTTCTATGCCGTGTACCACGGCCCCGACGGCCTCACGGCCCAGGCGCAAAGGCTGGTGGCGCTGCGGCGGCGCCTGGCGGCGGGCCTGGCGGCCCTGGGCCTGCCACCGGAACCGGCGACCGGCTTCGACACCCTGGTGGTGCGCAGCCCCGAGGCGAAAGCCCTGCTGGAGCGAGCCGCCGCCGCGGGTTTCAATCTGCGGGCCGGCATCGACGGGCGCGGGGTGGACGCTGATGAGGCCGGAGCCATCCCGGCAGTGGCGATCAGCCTCGATGAGCTGAGCAGCGCGGCCGAACTGGAGCTGCTGCTGCGGGCCCTGGCGGGCCCCGAGGCCGCCGGGCGCCCGGAACCCCTGCTGCCGCTGGAGGAGCCGGCCCCGCTCGAGGAGCTGCTGCCGGGGCTGCCCCTGCGCCAGGGGCCCTGGCTGCCGCAGGAGGTGTTCCACCGCCACCGCAGCGAAACCGAGCTGCTGCGCTACATCCAGCGCCTGGCCAGCCGCGACCTCTCCCTGGTGCACGGCATGATCCCGCTGGGCAGCTGCACCATGAAGCTGAACGCCGCTGCCGAGCTGGCGCCGGTGAGCTGGCCCGCCTTCAGCCGGATGCATCCCTTCGCCCCGCCGGAGCAGCAGCGGGGCAGCGAGCGGATGGTGCGGGATCTGGAGGGCTGGCTGGCGGCGATCACGGGCTTCGCCGGGGTGTCGCTGCAGCCCAACGCCGGCTCACAGGGGGAATACGCCGGGCTGCTGGTGATCCGCGCCTGGCACGCCAGCCGGGGGGAGAGCCACCGCACCGTGTGCCTGATCCCCACCAGCGCCCACGGCACCAACCCGGCCAGCGCCGTGATGGCGGGTCTGCGGGTGGTGCCGGTGGCCTGCGACGAGCAGGGCAACATCGACATCGCCGACCTGGAGGCCAAGGCCGCCGCCCACGCCGGCGAGCTGGCGGCGCTGATGGTGACCTACCCCTCCACCCACGGCGTGTTCGAGACCGGCATCCGCCGCATCTGTGACCTGGTGCATGAGCACGGCGGGCAGGTGTACCTCGATGGCGCCAACCTCAACGCCCAGGTGGGCCTCTGCAAGCCGGGGCTCTACGGCGCCGACGTGTGCCACCTCAACCTCCACAAGACCTTCTGCATCCCCCACGGCGGCGGCGGCCCGGGGGTGGGCCCGATCGGGGTGGCGGAGCACCTGCTGCCCTTCCTGCCGGGTCATCCCCTGGCGGCCTGCGGGGGCTCGGCGGCGATCGGACCGGTGAGCGCCGCCCCCTGGGGCAGCGCCGGCATCCTGCCGATCAGCTGGATGTACATCCGCCTGATGGGGGGCGACGGCCTGCGGCAGGCCAGCCAGGTGGCCCTGCTCTCGGCCAACCTGATCGCCGAGCGGCTCGATCGCCACTATCCGGTGCTCTACCGCGGCGCCGGCGGGCGGGTGGCGCACGAATGCATCCTCGACCTGCGTCCCCTCAAGCGCGCCATCGGTCTGGAGGTCGACGACCTGGCCAAGCGGCTGATGGACTACGGCTTCCACGCCCCCACCGTGAGCTGGCCGGTGGCGGGCACGGTGATGGTGGAGCCCACCGAGAGCGAGAGCCTGGCGGAACTCGATCGCTTCTGCGCCGCCATGGTGGCGATCCGCGCCGAGGCCGCCGCGATCGAGGCGGGCCGCTCCGATCCGCTCGACAACCCACTCAAGCGGGCACCCCACACCCTGGCAGCGGTGACGGCAGACACCTGGGAGCGGCCCTACAGCCGCCGCGAGGCGGCCTTTCCGGCAGGGGAAGGCCAGCAGAACGACAAGTTCTGGCCGGCCGTGGCCCGGATCGACAACGCCTACGGCGACCGCCATCTGGTGTGCACCTGCCCGACAGTTGAGGAACTGGCCGCCTGATCGTTCGGGGAGTTACATCTTTCGCCGTGATGCCGCATCATTGCGACGTTTCAGGTGAACCCCATGGGCGGCGACGGCAACGGAGAGGAAGGCTGGGGCAGCGCAGGGCGCTCCCCGCGGGCCCTGCGCCCGCTCAACCGCACCAGCGGGGCAGAGACCCCGGGCGGTCCCTCCCTGCCTCCCCTGCCGGCCGTATCCGCCCGCACCAGCCGCAGCGAAGGCACCAACGTGGTGCGGGTGCCCTTCGGCGTGCGCCAGCCGCGGCGGCGGCGCCCCGAGCGCCCCGACCACTGGGCCACCCTGGTGCTCCCCTTCCAGGCGG
Source organism: Synechococcus sp. (assembly GCA_046081905.1). Lineage (GTDB taxonomy): Bacteria > Cyanobacteriota > Cyanobacteriia > PCC-6307 > Cyanobiaceae > CBW1002. Next base: position 7,794 of record JBJTWS010000135.1, read on the forward strand.
GTGGCTCCACACCGCCCCCGCCGCAGGCGGCCTGAACCCCGAAGGCTCCCGGGGGAGCTAGGCGGCTTGGGCGTAGCTCGATGAGCCCCCGCGACGACGGGGGGCCAGGCGTTCATCCACCTGTTCCTTCACCGCATCGAGGCAGTCTCCGGACACCCGGAAGGGAAGGACGCGCATGGGGCTGCGTTCGGGACGGACCAGCCAGTTGTCTCCCTGGGGAAGAAGCACGAACCCGCGATAGCGAACCACCAACATCCGGGCGGGCTCCATCGGCGGGCACTCCTTGCAGGGAAACAAACAACAGTGGAGCAAATCCTGCGGAAATCTTTGGTGTTCCTCGCAGCCAGATATATTTGCGTTCCCTGAAGATTTCTTAACTTTTCTATAGAGACGATCCGGGCGGGCGCCGGTGGCCCACCAGGGAACCACCGGCGCATCGGTACTCGGGCAAGGCTCAGGCCGCCAGCAGCTCGGGCTCGCGGTAGGGGATGAAGTTGGCCTTGCGGGTGCCGCAGATCGGGCAGCTCCAATCCTCCGGAATGGCCTCGAAGGGGGTGCCGGGAGCGATGCCGGAATCGGGGTCCCCCTGGGCGGGGTCGTAGATCATCGAGCACACCTTGCAGATCCAGAGGCCCGCCACCGGTTCGGAGGCCTCACCGGCCGTTCCCTTGCCCTGCAGGGCCTCAAGGGCCACGCCGTAGCGCTCGGCGTGGTGCTGCTCGATCGGCGTGAGCAGGCCGAAGTTGCTGGCGGCCTTGCGGAAGATGCCGGCGTGCTCCTTCGACTCGTCGATCTGCTCGTCGAACTCGGCCGCGGCGGCCGAATCGCGGTCCTGGCGGGCCTGGGCGGCAAAGCCGGGGTACATGGTGGTGTACTCGTAGGTTTCACCCTCGATCGCCAGCTCCAGGCAGCGGGCCAGGATCTCCTGGCGGCGTTCCTCGCTCAGGGCCGCCGGATCGTTCACCACCAGCTCGGGATGGAGCAGGCGGAAATGGGCGAAGGCGTGCTCGGTCTCCTGGTTGGCGGTGTCGCGGAACAACCTGGCCAGCTCGGTGTTGCCGAGCTGGCGGG
>JBJTWS010000136.1:0-4344 GCA_046081905.1 Synechococcus sp.
ACCGCGGCCAGCGTGGATAACCCCGGCGGCAGCAGCCCCACCGGCGAGGGCGTGGACAACACCGGCACCGAGACAGCACCGGAATCGCAGCCCCCAGCTGTGGCGGTGACCACCTCCATCCCCGGGCCTGAGACCTACGACACCGGTGGCTCCGGGGATGTGGTGGTGCCTCCCCAGGTCGCGCTCGCGCAAGCCCCTGAGCCTGTGGCTCCACAGGATGCTGTCCTGCAGAACGCCGTCGATACCGGCGGCCTTGCGGCCATTCCGTTGATTCCAGAGGAGGTCGCTCCGACGCCAACGCCTCAGCCCACTCCGACGCCGGAACCAACCCCTGCTCCGGAACCAACCCCTGCTCCGGAACCCACCCCCACTCCAGGACCCACTCCCGAACCGGCACCTGCTCCAACCCCGCAGCCCACTCCTGAACCAGGGCCCAGCCCGTCCCCTGGCCCTACGCCAACGCCGCAACCCACTCCAACGTCGAAGGTCTTTGGAACAGTGGATGAGGATGGCGGCACGGCTGCTGCGCCAGCCGTACAGCCTGGTCTGGACCCCAGCAATCCTGGTGGTGTTGGTGATATCGAGCTCGATACCGTTGGGCTGATCTCGAAGGGCAGCCTGGCCCCGATGTTCGATCTGGGCTTCTCAGGCGCAACACCCCCTGGTACCTACAGCCTCCTGAATACCACGGCTGCCCTTGCGACTCTCCCCATCCTGACCTCAGGTGGGGAGAATGTTGTCTATGGCGTTTCGTTTGATGAAATCACGGGTGTTTATACTCTGATAGCTAGTATATCCGCTCGACCGGTTTTCACTCTTACCCTGGATTCCCAGACTGGTGCCTACCAGTTTGATCTCCTTGCACAGCTTGATCATGCCCCTGGACTTAATGAGAACAACCTTCTCTTGAGCTTCGGGGCGATCGTTCAAGCCGTTGATGCGTCAGGCACCCCGCTCATTGCACCTGCTACAGACTTCCAGATCACAGTCAACGACGACACCCCTATTACTGCGCCTGCGCCTCTCGAGGGCTTCATGGTCGACGAGGATGGAGGCACCGCCTCTACACCGGCTAATTTGCCCGGCCTCGACGGTAGTAACCCTGGTGGCGTGGGTGATGCTGGCCTCTCCACGCCGCCAGTGATCGGACTCGTCGTCGAAGGAAGTGTTGCGGGGATGTTCCGTCTCGGAGCAGATCAGATCACCCAGATGCCAACGGGCACCTATGACCTGATTGATGAGGCATCGGCGCTCAAAACGCTGTCGGATCAGCTGCTCAAGTCAGGCGGTAGCTTGCTGAGCTACAGCGTCAGTGGCAACACGCTCACGGCATTCGTCCCATCAAGTGGGGCGGAACTACAGCAGCGTACCGTCTTTATATTCGAGATTACCGACTCGACGTCTGGAGCATTCAAGTTCACTCTGCTTGATCAGCTTGATCATGCTGCTGGCCAGAACGAGAATGACCTCACGCTCAACCTCGGTGGCATTGTCCGTGCAATGGATTTTGACCAGGATCCGGTGATTGGTACTGCGGCTCTCCTGCAGTTCACGGTCAACGATGACACGCCTATCTGGCTCAACGGAGGCCCATCTAACACCATCGTCGGCTCATTTGACGACTCTGTGGTTGGTGCGATGCCTTTTTCCATCGGCGCTGATGCTGATGGATTTGCATCTTTCATTCCGTTCCTGCTTGATGCTTCCAATCTCGATAGCACGAATGCCCTTCCTGACTCTCATCTCACGGCCACGGCTACTCTTGATGACTCTGGGTGGTACTGGGCGCCTACCAACTTGACATCCGCGGGAAAGGCCGTCTGGTATGCGGTGAATTCGTCGGCACCATCGGTGCTCTATGCAACTACTGATCGGGTCAGTCCTCCCAGTGGATCTTCTGACACTCTTGCGTTTACAGTTCAGGCTTCCTTGGCGGATCAGACTTATCGTGTTGATGTTCAGAATGGTGTAGACACTGGGTTTGGCCAGGCCAGCTATCTTGCATTCAGTAAGAATCCCGGAAATGGCCAGCAAGCTGCAAGTCAGTATTATCTGGCTGAAGATGGAACTCTGAATCAGGTTGAGCCGTTCGAAACCATAGCCACTTTCTATTCGTCACTCAGCGATGCCGAAGTCAAAGTCACGGGTGGCCCTGGTGGTTCGCCGTTCATCGGTATGTCAGGTGACGGCAACGGCGCGGCATGGGTCTCATCCGGTGCCCTTGTCGTTGACCCCGGCGATCAAGGAGGTGATGAGTTTCTTTATGTCACTCTCGCAAAAGACTTCAGTGCCGTTGTTGACTTCAAGGGTAATGCTGGCATGTCGCAAGCTATTGACTGGAAGATTTATCTTGCTGATGGTACATCTCTGAAGGGATCAAGCCTTGCTTCTCCATTGGGCAAGAATGGTCCTGATGCTCAGAAATATCAGTTCGATATCACGAAAGCTCAGCTTGACAATCTGTCCTCCTCGGATGATCCTCTTTATTACTCCATTTCACGGGTTGAGCTATCGCCTGCTGGTCGTGACTTCCGTTTGGGAGGCGTCAGCTTTGCGGATCAGCCCACTGCTTTGAGCGCTGTGTTCGAGATCACCATCAATGATCAGGATCTCGATGCGATCACGGAGGATTTCCGTGTCACATTCGCACCCGAAGAACTTCGTGCTCCGGTTGCCCTTGATCTCGACGGTGACGGTAAAGTCTCCTACCTGGCTTCCGCCGAAGGCACCCGCTTCGACTTCAACGACGACGGCCAGCCCGAACTCACCCCCTGGGTGGCCGCCAACGACGGCCTCCTCGCCTACGACCACAACCAGGACGGTGTGATCGATGAAGGCCGCGAGATCGTTTTCACCTCTTGGGGGACGGACTCCGACGTGCAGACAGACCTGCAAGCCCTCGGCCGCTATTTCGACAGCAACCAGGACGGTGTGCTGGACAGCACTGACTCCAACTGGCAACAGTTCGGCGTCTGGCAGGACGCAGATAGCGACGGCGTTCAGGATGCCGGCGAGTTCCGTAGTCTCGACGACCTCGGCATCGCCAGTATCGATCTCCAGGGAGATGGCGTGAGCAGCACCGCTGCCGAAGGCGATGTGCTGATCCACGGCACCACGGAGGTCACCTACGCCGATGGCAGTACCACGATCGCTCAGGACGTGACCTTCGCAGCCCTGCTCGATCAGGCCCTGGCCGACCCAACTCAGTTGGCGCTGCTGCCGGTGGACACGGCACTTCCCGAGGCTCCAGCCGTTGATCCGGCTGATCTCACTGCCCTTGTGGAGGCCTACGTTGCCGCCGAACCCGCCAGCGAGCCCCAGCCCGGCGATGCGGTGGCCATGGACGACGCGTCGACTACACCGGATGAGCCCATCGCGCTGTCGGACGGCAGCGTCCAGGAGCCGGAACCGCTGTTCTTGGACGACGCCACGGCCCATCCTGGTTTGGATGACGGCAACGATGTGCCCCCTCCGCAGACCTCGGTTCGGTGGCCCACTCCAGTTACTGAGGGCCAGGGTGATGGAGAACGTCAGTCCCGATCCCATCGGATCCCTGGTGGAGAGCTTCCTCGATGCAGCCCAGGCCGTGGTGGCAGAAGCCGATCCGGACTCACCACACCTGAGGCCCGCCGAACTCTCCTACGAACTCGATCAGGTGGTGAGCCACTACCTGGACGATCACCAGCTCTCCGCCGAGCACCACGAGGCACTCCAGCAGGAAGTGCTCAATTCCATCGCCCAGCACCTGGTGGATGAAGGAGTCGGTCCGGACGCCGGCCCCGACCTGTTCGACCCCGATGGCAACGCCGGCCTGGTGGATGTGCTGTCTCTGCTCGATCAGCACGTGCTCCACGGCTTGGCCTCCGAGCCCGCTCCGTTCCACGACCCCGGCTCCAACGCCCCTCACAGCAGCTGAATCGTCGGCGTGGCGATAGCCCGAAGCCCCCTCTGAGCCGTTTTCTCAGCAGCTTCTCAGATTCCCCAGACCCACTGCACCGCAGTGGGTCTGCTGCTTTCTGGGGCTAGCCAGACCCGCCTGAGCCACCAGGACCTTTCAGAGACCGCCGTTTCCCCTTGGTGAATCCGGCCGGCGTGCATACCGTTGAAACAGAGAACGGACGGGAAGCCCTTTGCTGCCCTCCGAGCCCCACGTCCAGTCGCTTCCCAACCCATGGCTGAAGATCTCACCACGATGCTCATTGACGGTGCTCAGACCACCGAGGACGAGCAGCGACTGGCCGGCAACACCCAGGACGCCATCGTTGTCGACACGGCGGCCAGCCTCGACAACCCCGATGGCAGCACCCCCACCGGCGGTGCCACCGACACCACCACCACCGAAAC
>JBJTWS010000137.1:0-2794 GCA_046081905.1 Synechococcus sp.
AGCTCTTGTTGAACTTGTAGAGATTGCGGACTTGCAGGTCGCGGCGGAACTCCTCATCGGAGGGGAAGCGCCGGTAAGAGGGCAGATCGAGCAGGTGGGCCTTGAAGCTGGGCAGGTAGTGACCCTGTTCGCGGCGCAGGGCGCGGCTGAAGGTGGTGAGGGTTTTCTGCTGGGAGTTGGAAGGGATGGCACACACCGCCCGGCGGAATACGTAGGCCTCCAGCAGCCGCAGGGCCTCCAGCAGCTCATCGCGACTGAGCAGGTCGGCCTCGTGGTCGCCGTAGAGCTCCAGCAGCAGGGGCGTGACCACGTTGACCTTGAGCTCGCGCAGGTCGTGGAAGGCATCCCGAAGCTGGGGGACTTGTTCCTGGCCGAGGGCTACGCGGCAGTAGCGGATGGCGGTGGTGTGGAGATTGCGCAGCAACGCCTCGATGCCCGCGTCAGCGACGGCAGGCTGGCGCTCGTACTGCTTGAACACCTCGTAGACCAGATCAAGCCGGGGCACCTCGGCGGTCTTGAGGGTGAGGAAGTCGCGCATGAAGGCGCTGAACTCGTTGCCGCTGTAGGCCTCCTGGCCGAAGGCCAGCTCCATCGGCCGCCAGTGGAGGGTGTAGAGCCGCTCCCGCAGCTCGGGCGGCTGACCCATCAGCACGTAATTGCGGATCAGATCGGCCTGGGAGAGCTCCCTGCCGGTGGAGTTCATGCTCTCGAAGATCAGCTGGGGATTGTCCTGATCGCGGGAGAGGGCCACATCCACCACCAACAGTTTGCTGATGCCCCGGCAGACCACGGCCAGATCGGTGGTGGGTGCGCGGAGTTGCTCCAGGAAGAACTGGTGGTTTTCCTGGAGCCGGATCGATGGCTCGGCTGGTAGTGCTGCCGCGGTGGGATCCACCAGCGCCATCAAGGTGATGCGATCGGTATCGGAGAGCAGCAGCTTGAAGCGCTTGTCGCCTTTCTGGTGCCGGCGGGTGAGGTAGGTCTCGCGGATGATGGCCGGAGCGAACTCTTCGATCGGCTCTTGTTGCTCTTCTGGCAGCCCATCGAGCACATCTGCCAGGGCCGTGAGCAGCAGGGTGACAGTGGTGAGCCGCTGCTGACCATCGATCACCAGCTTGGGGGCCTGCACCGCGAGGTTGCCGAGGCCCTCGTCGATGTGGACCACTGATCCAATGAAGTGCACACCGATCTCATCGGTGGACCCGGCGCTGAGGATGTCAGCCCAGAGCTGATCGCATTCCTTTTGCGTCCAGGAGTAGGTGCGCTGATAGATTGGGATAATGAACTGAGAAACGTTTCTCAGAATCTCGAGGAGCTTGGCTTCTGAGGCCTTCATGAGCAGAATGATGCTGCTTGGATGGAGCGGCTTAAGATTTCTGAATCTTTTTTGAGCAAGGTAATTCTCGCCCTCACCTTCTTGGTCTGCTTGCAGAAGTCGTCAAAGGCAAATTGCTCTTCGATTGGCGGACAGCTGATCTTCAGCTCTCTCAGATCTTTGACATTTATATGCTTAGACGTTGAGCCTGTCATTGCATGGGAAATCCGCTCAGGCTTTAGAAGGCAAAGAAGTTGTGCCAGTAGGTATTCCGGCGTGAGATGCCTCGAATCAAGCTTGAGCTGTACAAGACGTTGCCCCATGCAGGCATCCATGTTGGTGGTGACTATTGCTGCAATGCCTACGGTGCCTTCGCGGCTAAGGACGATGTCTCCAGGCTCTAGGGAGGCTCTACGAGATCTTTCTTGAAAATCATCATCAGATATGCGCCTAGTATCTTCCCAGATCCAGTTGCCTTTTCCAAGATTCGAAGTCCGCAAGCAGACCTTTCCCTCCTCTGTCCACTTAGGAGTTGAGTGTGGACAGTCGATGACTGACACACCAGCCTCAATAAGAGACAAAAGCCTTGAATGCGCCTGATTTTCCCCTGGTCGACCAAAGCGCCGAATCATCTCAGATTCAATCAGTGTCGAAGCTAGCGCGTCAGAGAGTTGGGACTTGTGTGATATATCTTGCGCCTTATCCAGAATCGCCGCGATGCGCCGCTGCTCCTCCAGTGGGGGGAGGGGGATCTTGATCTTGGCGACATACTTCGGTCGAGCCCTTAGGAGTGATCCGCCTACGCCGGATACCGTCTGCATAAATTGACGATGGAATCCATCGGATACCAAAAAGTGACGTAGGTACCGGGCGTCTACGTCCTTGCTCCGGAAGACTATCCACTCGCTTGACGCTATCTGTCTTAAGCCTGCAGAAGGTTCGACCACCCAGGCCCGGCGAATGTGGGGAACAATCTTTGAAAGAAGAACGTCGCCTGGCTGGACAGCCTGCTTTGTAGATCCAATTTCACTGCCTAAAGCAATCTCTGCAGATCCCCTGTCGTAAGCGGGGATGCTTAAAAGCTCAAATACCTCGCCTGGATAATCAGCTGGATTGACTGAGCCTCTGCCTTCTCGGGGCATCAGCTCACCAAGCTCAATCTCGCGCACATTTGTCACCGCAGCATCCCCTCCAGCTCCTCAATCCCCTGCAGGATCTCCTGCTCGATCGCCCGCAGTTCGGCCAGGATCTCCAGCGGTGGGCGGTGCTCCACCTCCTCGTGCACCAGCTCCTTGTAGCGGTTGAGGCTGAGGGTCATATCCAGACGATAAATCGCCGATTCCCTGACTGATTCATCTACCTGCCCCTTCGCCTTGGCATCAACCAGGTCAGCCAGAAGGCTTTTTACTTTATCGTAATCCTTTGCTGAGTATGCAGATTCAGCAAGATTCAGGCGGGCCTCGGCAGCCATTTTTGAGC
>JBJTWS010000138.1:0-7130 GCA_046081905.1 Synechococcus sp.
TCCCTCATCCGCCACCGGGAGGTGGGGCAGCACACCAAGAAGTTCCACAACGCCCTGCGGGCGGCCCTGCGGGAAGACCCCGACGTGATCCTGCTCGGGGAGATCCGCGACCAGGAAACCCTCGCCACCGCCATCGAGGCCTCCCAGACCGGTCACCTGGTGTTCGGCACGCTGCACACCAACTCCGCGGTGAAAACCGTGGAACGGGTGCTGGGCATGTACCCGCCCCAGGAGCAGGATGCGGTGCGCCGGGCCGTGTCCGAAACCCTGCTGGGGGTGATCGCCCAGGGGCTGATCAAGACGACCGACGGCAAGCGGGCCGCCTTTCACGACATCCTGATCAACACCGACGCCTGCAAGGACTACATCCAGCGCGGCGAACTCGACGAGATCGAGGAAATCATGAACCGCAGCGGCTTCGACGGCATGGTCACCACCAACAAGAGCCTGCTGCGGCTGGTGGAGGAGGGCAAGGTGGAAGGGGAAGACGCCGTGGCCGCCAGCCTCAAGCCCGACGAACTGGCCCAGGCCCTGCGGGGACGCACCTGAGGACCGGGGCCCCTCCTCCAGGGGGGCTCAGTGGCCCGCCGCCAGGCGGCTGATCAGCAGCACCGTGAGGCCCACCGACAGCCCGAGCATCGCCAACCGGCCATTCCAGATCTCCGCCTGGGGGGTGAACCCACGCCGCCAGGCGTTGAGCTCCTCCCGTCCCACCGGCTCCACCGCTGTGGACCCGGAGGTCGTCCCGACGGCGGTTGCCTGGTCCTGCTCCACCGGCCCCATGGCGACCACCCCAACAGAGAATCGCCTCACCCTAGGGCGATCAGAAGCAGGGTGTGGCCGCATACAGCCCCTCCGCCTGATGCAGGGGCAGGCGCGGGGCCACCGCCAGCTCGATCGGGCTGCGGCAGCCACGGCGGAAGCGCTCCGCAGCCGCCACCCCAACCATGGCGGCGTTGTCGGTGCAGAACTCCAGCGGCGCCACCCGCCACTGCAGGCCCGTCTCGCCGCAGCGGCTCTCCATGGCCGCCCGCAGCCGGCGGTTGGCCGCCACACCGCCCACCAGCACGATCGTGCCGAGCCCCTGATCGAGGGCACAGCGGCAGCTGCGCTCCACCAGCACCTCCACCACCACCTGCTCGAAGCTGGCGGCCAGATCGGCCAGGGGCAGCGGCTCCGGCTCCGCCTGCAGGGCCGTCACCAGCCGCAGCATGGCGGTCTTGAGGCCGCTGAAGCTGAAGTCGTAAGGGTAGAAGCCACCCTCGGGGCGGGAGACGCGCCCCTTGGGCAGGGTGAAGCGGTGGGGATCGCCGCCGAGGGCCGCCGCCTGGATCGCCGGTCCGCCGGGGTAGCCGAGGCCCAGGAGCCGGGCCACCTTGTCGAAGGCCTCGCCGGCCGCATCGTCGTGGCTGCGACCGAGCAGCTCGTAGCGGCCGCCTTCCTCCATGCGGATCAGTTCGGTGTGGCCGCCGCTCACCAGGAGGACCAGCGCCGGGCCCGGGGGCAGCGGCGGACCGAGATGCACGGAACAGAGGTGGGCCTCGAGGTGATGGATGCCGAGGAAGGGAAGCCCGTGCAGCCGGGCGAGGGTGCGCCCGGTGAGGGAGCCCACCAGCAGGGCCCCCAGCAGACCGGGCGCCACGGTGGCGGCCACGGCATCGATCTCGCCAAAGGAGAGGCCGCTGGCGGCCATCACCTGCTCGATCAGGGGCGGAAGTGCCTCCACATGGCGGCGGGAGGCGATCTCCGGCACCACGCCGCCGTAGCGGGCGTGCTCCTCAATCTGGGAAGCCACGGCATGGGCGAGCACCGTGTGATTGCGCACCACGGCCGCCGCGGACTCGTCACAACTTGTTTCGAGGGCAAGAATGGTGGGCATCGACGCTGGAAGCCGCTCCTACTGTCCGCGGGTGACATCCTGCCCCGCGGCCGAACTCCCTATGCGCCGTCTATTCGCCGTCGTTCTTTCCGTCTTCCTCATTCTTGGCTTAGCGCCTGCCGCCAAAGCCGATGTTGGCGGATTGACCCCCTGCGCCGAGAGTGCCCGGTTCCAGCAGCGGGCCGCGGGCGCCAAGACCGAGCAGGCCAAGGCCCGCTTCGAGATGTACAGCCAGGCCCTCTGCGGCACCGATGGCCTGCCCCACCTGATCGTGGACGGCCGCTGGAGCCACGCCGGCGACTTCATGATCCCCGGCATCGCCTTCCTCTACATCGCCGGTTGCATCGGCTGGGCCGGCCGCAGCTACCTGCAGGCCATCCGCGGCTCCAAGGACGCCACCACCAAGGAAATCCAGATCGATCTGGCCCTAGCCTTCAAGAGCACCCTGGCCGCCGCCAGCTGGCCGATCGCCGCGTTCGGGGAATTCACCAGCGGCAAGCTGCTCGAATCCGACAACAAAGTCACCGTTTCGCCCCGCTGAATCTCCCTGGGTTCTCTCCTGCGAGTTTTCCCGCGGGTCAGAACCTCGGCTCTTCCCCCAACCCTTCTGATCCCATGAAGAAGTTCCTCACCACCGCCCCGGTCTTTGCCGCCATCTGGTTCACCGTGACCGCCGGCATCATGATCGAGTTCAACCGGTTCTTCCCCGATCTGCTGTTCCACCCCCTCTGATCGGCAATCCCTCCGATCTCAGTGCGGCAGCATCGTCTGCAACACATCCAGCGGCCTCTTCCTGGCCGCTTTTTTGTTGGGGCGGATGGTGTCTGCTGGGCGGAACGTCCTGTTTGTACGGAACCGCGTTCTCCGGGGGCGAGCGTTGGCCTGCCCAATGTGGATCTACCCCTGCGGAAGCTCCATCAGTTGCTCCAGGGCCCCGAGGGCCTGCTGGAGGTCGGCGTTCACCACGCGGGCGTCGAACTCCCCGGCGGCCGCCAGCTCCACCCGGGCCCGCTGCAGCCGCCGCTGGATCGCCTCCTCGCTGTCGGTGCCGCGGCCGCGGATCCGCCGCTCCAGCTCTTCGAAGCTGGGGGGCGCAAAAAAGAGCTGACGGGCGGCAGGAAAGGTGCTGCGCACCTGCCGCGCCCCCTCCAGCTCGATCTCCAGCAGCACCGGCTGGCCGGCGGCCAGGTGCTGCTCCACCGGGCCGCGGGGGGTGCCGTAGAGGTTGCCGGCGAATTCGGCCCACTCCAGCAGGCCGCCCGCGGCCACCTGGGCCTCGAAATCGGCGCGGGAGAGGAAGAAATAGTGCTCCCCCTCGCGCTCCCCCTCCCGCGGGGCGCGGGTGGTGGCCGAGACCGACAGCCAGAGCCGGGGGTGGCGCTGCCGCAGCAGACCCACCAGGGTTCCCTTGCCCACACCGCTGGGGCCGGTGAGCACCGTGAGCCGTCCGGGGCTGGGGGCGGGGGTCATGGGAGCAAGACGGCTGCGCAGCAGAGTAGGGAGCCCCGGAAGCGGCGTTCCGCCGGTGGTGAGCGTGCCGAGCCAGCCCCTCCAACCCCTGGATGTGACCAGCCTGCGGGCGGTGGTGGGGGAGCTGGCAGCCGCCCTTGTGCCCAGCCGCTTCGAGAAGGCCCAGCAGAGCGATCCCTGCACGCTGCAGCTGGGCCTGCGCAGCCTCGAGGGGCTGGAGTGGCTGGAGATCAGCTGGCTGCCGGAGGCGCCGCGACTACTGGGGATCGCCCCGCCGCGGCGCCAGGGCGACGGCAGCACCCTGGCCCAGCAGCTGCAGCACGGCCTGCGGGGCCTGGCCCTGGTGGCGATCGAGCAGCAGGGCTGGGAGAGGGTGGTGCGGCTCCGCTTCGCCGAGCGCCCCGGCGCTATGCCCCAGCGGGAGCTGGTGGTGGAACTGATGGGGCGCCACAGCAACCTCTTTCAGCTGGATGCCGACGGGCGGGTGGTGGCCCTGGGCCACCAGGTGCGGCCGGGGCAATCACGCCTGCGACCGATCGGCACCGGCGATCCCTACCAGCCGCCGCCGCCCCTGCGGGGCGACCGACCCCTTGGGCAGGAGCCCCGCGCCCGCTGGCAGCAGCGCCTGGCGCTGCTGCCCCTGCCGTTGGGCCGGGCCTTGGCGGATACGTACCAGGGCATGAGCCCCGCCCTCATCCGCCAGCTGCTGGGGGACACCCCCGAGGAGAGCGCCGCCTGGCTGGAGCGCCCTGTGGCGGAGCTCTCCCCCGGCGACTGGGAGCGGCTCTGGCGGCGCTGGGGCGCCTGGCTCCAGGCGGTGGAGCAGGGCCGCTTCCAGTTCGAGGCCACCGGCCCCACCCCCTACCGCTGCTGGCGGACAGAGCCGCAGCCCGACCAGCAGCCGGAAACAGCGGCAGCAACCCGGGAGAGCCCCCGGCTCCCCCTGAACCGCCGGCTGGCGGCTTATTACCACCAGGCCCTCGCAGACCGGGAGCTGCAGCGGCGCAGGCACCAGCTGGAGCAACGGCTTCAGGAGGCCCTGCAGCGGGAACGCCGGCAGATCCGCCAGCAGGAGGAGCTGCTGGCGGCGGCGGCGGGCAGTGAGGACCTGCAGGGACGGGCCGATGAGCTCCTGAGCCAGTTCGGGCTGAACCGCGAGCAGGTGGAGGAGGCCCAGAAGCTCTACCGCCGGGCCCGCAAGCTGCGGCGCTCGGTGGGGGCGATCACGCCGCGGCTGGAGGAGCACCGCAGCCGCCTGGCGTGGCTGGAGCACAGCCGCACCTTCCTGGAGCAGGCGGAATCGGCGGCCGAACTCGAGGCCCTCGAGGAGGAGCTGAGCGAAGCCCTGGCGGGCCGGCCGGCGACGGGGCGCAAGGAACGCCGCCGCCGCGACTCCGCCCGGGAGCCGAAGCCCCTCACGCTCACCACCGCCGGTGGAGTGCCCGTGCAGGTGGGCCGCAACCACCGCCAGAACGAATGGATCAGCCTGAGCCAGGCCCGCCGCGGCGACCTCTGGTTCCACGCCCAGGAATGCCCGGGCAGCCATGTGGTGCTCAAGGCCTCCCTGGCCGCGGCGGGCGAGGCGGACCTGCAGGCGGCCGCGGACCTGGCGGCCCACTTCAGCCGGGCCCGGGGCAACAGCCGCGTGCCGGTGGTGATGGTGCCGGCCGAAGACCTGCAGCGGATCCCCGGGAGCGGCCCCGGCACGGTGCGGCACCGGGGCGGAATGGTGCTCTGGGGGGAACCGGAGCGGGGCGGTGCCCTGCGGGCACGCCCTAGCCTGGCGCGGGAGCCAGCACCATGAGCGACACCGACCCCCAGTCCCCAGCCCTGGCCCCGCCGCCCCCGATCCGGGTCCTCCCCCGCGGGGACGCCCTGGAGGAAGGCGACTCGCCAGTGGACGACGTGTTCCCGGGCGAGGTGGAGATGACCCTGCTGGAGCATCTCGACGAGCTGCGCAACCGCATCCTCCGCAGCCTGCTGGCGGTGGTGATCGCCGCGGGCGCCTGCCTGGTGGTGGTGCGCCCCCTGGTGCGCCTGCTGGAGGCCCCCGCCGAAGGGATCCGCTTCCTGCAGCTGGCGCCGGGGGAGTTCCTGTTCGTGTCGATCAAGGTGGCGGGCTACGCGGGGCTCAGCCTCGCCCTGCCCTACGTGCTCTACGAGATCCTGGCCTTCGTGCTGCCGGGCCTCACCCGCCGCGAGCGGCAGCTGGTGGCGCCGGCGGTGGCGGGCTCGGCGGTGCTCTTCCTGGCCGGCCTGGCCTTCGCCTGGTGGGCGCTGGTGCCCGCCGCCCTGCGCTTCCTGGTGAGCTACGGCTCCGATGTGGTGGAGCCCCTCTGGTCGATCGAGCGCTACCTCGACTTCGTGCTGCTGCTGATGGTGGCCACCGCCCTGGCCTTCCAGCTGCCGGTGCTGCAGCTGCTGCTGGGAGCTTTGGGGCTGATCCAGGCCCGGGCCATGCTGGCGGGCTGGCGCTGGGTGGTGGTGATCGCGGCGATCGCCGGGGCCGTGCTCACCCCCTCCACCGATCCGGTCACGATGCTGCTGCTGAGCGGCGCGATCACCGCGCTTTATCTGGTGGGGGTGGCGCTGGTGGCCCTGGCGGAACGCGTGCGGCCCGCCCCGGCCACCGCCGGCTGAGCCGCTCAGCGGCTGAGCCGCTCAGAGGAAAAATTCGCTGGCCCGCTCCGGCGGCAGCTCCAGGGGCAGGTTCATCGCCCGGCCCAGCCGCGGCCGATCCCCGGTGGTGCGCAGCCAGTGGCGCACCGACTCCGCCACCCCCAGTCCGTTGAGGGTGCCCACCAGGGTCTCGAGGTGCTCGCAGTATTGCTCGGCGGTGAGGGGGAACGACTGCTGCTCCAGGTAGGCCCACATCACCTGCAGGTAGAGGCGACCCCGCCGCTGCACGAGTTGCAGGTCGTAGTAGGCCTGCCAGCGGGTCCGCAGGATCGTGAGCAGCTCCTCGGCGGTGAGGGGCCCCTCCACCGCAGGGAAACCGGACGCGGACGGATCGGACACGGGGCAACGGCGCACGGCGCCACATGGCACGGGTGCATCTTGCAGCCAACGAAGGCCAACGGCCCCTGATGCCACGGCCCAGGCCATCGGCCCATGACGGCTGATCCCTGGCCGGACGGCACGGGGGAGGCAAGGTTCATAATGGTCGCCACGTTGCCACGGTCCGGCCGACCGTCAGCCCTGCATGACCCAGATCCCTGCGAGCGATGTGCCCGGAATGGGTCGTCGGCAGTTTATGAATCTGCTCACCTTCGGTTCGGTCACCGGGGTGGCTCTCGGGGCTCTCTATCCGGTGGTGAATTACTTCATCCCGCCCCGTGCCGCCGGCAGCGGCGGTGGCACCACCGCCAAGGATGAACTCGGAAACACCGTGACCGCCAGCGGCTGGCTGAGCACCCACAAGGAGGGCGACCGCAGCCTGGTGCAGGGCCTCAAGGGCGACCCCACCTACCTGATCGTGGAAGGTGCCGACGCGATCGGCAGCTACGGCATCAACGCCATCTGCACCCACCTGGGCTGCGTGGTGCCGTGGAATGCCGCTGCCAACAAGTTCATGTGCCCGTGCCACGGCAGCCAGTACGACGCCAACGGCAAGGTGGTGCGCGGCCCCGCGCCGCTCTCGCTGGCCCTGGCCCACGTATCCGTGGAGAACGACAACGTCTTCCTCAGCCCCTGGACCGAAACCGATTTCCGCACGGGAGAGAAGGCGTGGTGGGCCTGATGCCGCGCCCGATCGCACTCCCCACCGCACCAGCCTCCGCCG
>JBJTWS010000139.1:0-3635 GCA_046081905.1 Synechococcus sp.
AGGGCGGCGGCCAGGGCCTTGGCGAGCTCGGTCTTGCCCACGCCGGTGGGGCCGAGGAAGAGGAAGGAACCCACCGGCCGGCGCACGGCCTGCATGCCGGCCCGGGCCCGGCGGATCGCCGCCGCCACGGCCGCCACCGCCTCCGGCTGGCCGATCACCTTCTCCCCCAGACGGCTCTCGAGCTCCAACAGCTTCTGCCGCTCGCCCGCCAGCAGCCGCTGCACCGGGATGCCGGTCCAGCGGGCCACCACATCGGCGATGTCGTCGGCCTCCACCTGCTCCCGCAGCAGCGGCGGGTTGTCGCGCAGCTCCCGCTGCAGGTCGTCCTCGATCGCCAGGCGCCGCTGCTGCACCAGCTGCAGCTGCTCCACCTGCATGCGGGCCGCCTCCTCGTAGTCGCCGTCGCGCTCGGCCTCGGCGATGGCATGGCGCAGTTCCTCGTCGTGCTGGAGCAGCTCCCGCAGCTCCGCCAGCCGCTCCCGCTCCTCCCCCCAGCGCTGCTGCAGGGCCTGCAGCCGCTCGGTGGCCTCCCGCCGCTGCTCCTGCAGCTGCACCCGCTCGGCCAGGGGGGCCGCCTCGGCCGAGAGCAGGGCCAGCTCCACCCGCCGCAGCTCCGCCTCCGCCTGCTCCACCGCCTGGGGCTTGGAGGTCACCTCCATCTTGAGGCGGGCCGCCGCTTCATCCACCAGGTCGATGGCGGAATCCGGCAGGCAGCGGGCGGCGATGTAGCGGTCGGCCAAGCGCGCCGCGGCCACCAGGGCCGCGTCGGTGATCGCCACGCCGTGGTGGAGCTCGTAGCGCTCCTTCAGGCCCCGCAGGATCTCCACGCAGGTGTCCGGCGCCGGCTCGCGGATCACCACCTGCTGGAAGCGGCGGTCGAGGCCCGGATCCTTCTCGATCGTGCGGCGGTATTCCTCCGGCGTGGTGGCACCGATGCAGCGCAGGTCGCCGCGGGCCAGGGCCGGCTTGAGGATGCTGCCGGCATCGGCGCTGGAGCGGTCGGAGCTCACCACCGTGTGCAGCTCATCGATGAACAGCACCACGCCGGCGCCGGATCCCGCCTCGGCGCCCGCATCCGCGTGGCGCACCTCCTCCAGCACGCTGCGCAGCCGTTCCTCGAACTGCCCGCGGAACTTGGCGCCGGCAATCAGGGCGCCCAGGTCGAGGGCCACCAGCCGCAGACCCCGCAGGGCCGCGGGCACCTCGCCGGCCACGATGCGCTGGGCCAGCAGCTCGGCCACGGCGGTCTTGCCCACGCCGGGCTCGCCGATCAGCACCGGGTTGTTCTTGCCGCGGCGGGAGAGCACCTGGATCAGGCGGCGGATCTCGGCGTCGCGGCCGATCACCGGATCGAGCTCCCCGGCGCGGGCGGCGGCGGTGAGGTCGCGGCCGTAGAGCTCCAGGGCGGAGGGTTCCGCCTCCAGCCGCAGGCCGTCCTCCGGGGCGCCGTCCAGACCGGCGGCCTGCGGCGACGGGGGCATCGCGGCGCGGGTGTTCTCCGGCCGACGGAACTCCCGGGTGGATCCGGCCGCGGCGACGGCCGAGGTGCCGGCCGCAGCGGCGGCGGCAGTGGCGGCGGGACCCGATGCGCGCCCCCCGCCATCCACCCAGCTCCCCTGGGAACGATCCGGCGAAGCGGGCCCCGGCGGCTCGGGCTCCCCGCGCCAGGGATCGGCAGGGCCGGCGCCAGCACCCCCGGCGGCACCTCCACCGGCGCCGAGACGGAGCTGCCGCAGCAGCAGGTCTTCGCTGAGCCCCTGCTCCGCCAGCAGGGAGGCCCCCAGCCGCGGCTCCTCCAGCAGGGCCAGGAGGAGATGGGGCACATCCAGCAGCCGCGAGCCCCAGGCACTGCGGCGCCGGTCGGCGGCCTCCAGCAGATCCTCCAGCGCATCGCCGATGTAGAGCTCCTCGCCGCGGGCGGGGGGCTGGTCGGCGCAGAAGGCCTCGATCCGATCGAGGGCCAGCTCCGGATCGAGGGGCAACGGATCCACGAAGCGGGCCCAGCGGGGATCCTGCAGCAGGGCCTGCAGCAGGTGCTCCACATCCATGGCGGGATGGCGCCAGCGGCGGGCCGTGTCCTGGGCGGCGAGCAGCAGGTCCCAGGCGGCGTCGCTGAAGCGATCCGGATCGGCGGTGAGGCTGGCGGGGGCAGAGGAGGAGGCGACCATCGCGGACTCAGCGCTCCGCCGCCGCAGGGGCGGCCCGCTGGATCAGCTCCACCTTGTAGCCATCGGGGTCTTCCAGGAAGGCGATCACGGTGGTGCCGTGCTTCATCGGGCCCGGCTCCCGCGTGATCCGGCCGCCGCAGCCGCGGATCCGCTCACACACCGCCTGGATGTCTTCCACGCCGATGGCGATGTGGCCGTAGCCGCTGCCGATCTCGTAGGCGCTGGTGTCCCAGTTGTGGGTGAGCTCCAGCACGGCGGTGTCGCTCTCGTCGCCGTAACCCACGAAGGCGAGGGTGAACCGTCCGGAGGGATAGTCCTTGCGGCGCAGCAGCTTCATGCCCAGCACCTCCGTATAAAAGGTGAGCGACCGCTCCAGATCCCCAACCCGCAGCATCGTGTGCAGCAGTCGCATCGGCGTCGGTTGCCTCAGCCTGCATTCTGGCCGCCGGCCCCGGCGGCGGAGCGAGGCCCCGGGCGGTACCGAAGGCCACACCGGCGGGGGAGGGGGGGACCCATAGGATCGCCCCAATCCTGAACGGGCTTCGTGATCGACTCCCTCGACCTTGTCATCGATTCCATCGTTGCCCGCGAGGTGCTCGACTCCCGTGGCACCCCCACCGTGGAGGCGGAGGTGTACCTGGAGGGCGGTGCCAACGCCCGCGCGATCGTGCCCAGCGGCGCCAGCACCGGCGCCCACGAGGCCCACGAACTGCGCGACGGCGGCAAGGCCTACTTCGGCAAGGGCGTGACCCAGGCGGTGACCAACATCGAGGAGCGGATCGCGCCGGCCCTCTGCGGCCTCAGCGCCCTCGACCAGGTGGCGGTGGACAACGCCATGGCCGAGCTCGACGGCAGCGACAACAAGAGCGCCCTCGGCGCCAACGCCATCCTCGCCGTGAGCCTGGCGGTGGCCCAGGCGGCGGCCAAGGGCCTGAATCTGCCCCTCTACCGCTACCTCGGCGGCCCACTGGCGAACCTGCTGCCAGTGCCGCTGATGAACGTGATCAACGGCGGCGCCCACGCCGCCAACAACCTCGACTTCCAGGAATTCATGCTGGTGCCCCACGGCGCCAACAGCTTCCGCGAGGCGCTGCGGATGGGCGCCGAGGTGTTCCACACCCTCAAGGGCCTGCTGCACGAGCAGGGTCTCTCCACCGCCGTGGGCGATGAGGGCGGCTTCGCCCCCAACCTGGCCAGCAACGACGCCGCCGGGGAACTGCTGGTGCAGGCGATCGAGAAGGCCGGCTACCGCCCGGGTGATCAGATCTCCCTGGCGCTGGATGTGGCCAGCACCGAATTCTTCCGCGATGGCCGCTATGCCTTCGGCGGCGGCAGCTACACCAGCGCCGAGATGGTGGAGCAGCTGGCGGCTCTGGTGAGCCGCTACCCGATCGTCTCGATCGAAGACGGCCTGGCGGAAGACGACTGGGAAGGCTGGGATCTGCTCACCCGGAAGCTCGGCCCCAC
>JBJTWS010000140.1:0-3660 GCA_046081905.1 Synechococcus sp.
CTGGAGCACCCGCTGCTCCAGCTGATGCGCGGCCTGCTCACGGCCATGCTCCGCCAGGCGGACAAGGTGGAGCGCTTCAAGGGCAGCCTCGATCGGCTCGATGCCATCCACGCCAAGTTCGACACCGCCACGGGCGATCCAGTGGTGCCGGACGACGGCTGGGGCCACCTGCAGCTCGATGCCACGGCTCTCTTTCTCCTGCAGCTGGCTCAGCTCACCCGCTCCGGGCTGGTGATCGTGCAGACCAGCCACGAGCGGGATTTCATCCAGAACATAGTGTACTACGCGGCCCGCGCCTACCGCGTGGCCGACTACGGCATCTGGGAGCGGGGCGACAAGGGCAACCACGGCCAGCCGGAGCGGAACGCCAGCTCGATCGGCCTGGTGAAGGCCGCCCTGGAGGCCCTCGAGGACCTCGACCTCTACGGCCCCCACGGCGATGGCAGCTTCCGCCTCACCATCCCCCACGACGCGATCGAGCGGCTGCGGCGGGCCCTGCTCAACCTGCTGCCGCGGGAATCCGCCAGCAAGGAGGCCGACAGCGCCTGCCTCTCGGTGATCGGCTACCCCGCCTGGGCCGTGGAGGACCCCGACCTGGTGGAGCGCACCCGCCGCCGCATCCGCCGCGACCTCGGCGGGGCCTACGGCTACAAGCGCTTCCGCCGCGATGGCCACCAGACCGTGGTGGAGGACGTGACCCGGCTGCACTACGAACCGGAGGAGCTGGCCGAGTTCGAGCACATCGAATGCGAGTGGCCCCTGTTCCTGGCCTATGAGCTGGTCACCGCCTGCTGCGAGGGCCGCTGGGAGGAGGCCCGCCGCTGGCGGGAGCGGCTTGAGGCGGTGAGCGTGGAGGTGGATGGGGTGCAGCTGCTGCCGGAGCTCTACCGGGTGCAGGAGGAGGCGATCGAGGCGGAGCGGGCCATCCCCGGCAGCCAGGAGCGCGAACCCAATGAGAACGTGCCCCTGCTCTGGACCCAGAGCCTCACCTGGCTCGGGGATCTGCTGCTGCACGGGCTGATCACCCCGGCCGACCTCGACCCCAGTGGCCGCCGCCTTCCGAAGGAGCTGGGGGCCGAGCGGGTGCTGGTGAGCCTGGTGCCGGCCGAGGAATCGATCGCCGCGGCGCTGCGGGAGGCGGGCCTGCCGGTCACCGCGCCCGATGCCGCGGTGCCGGTGGGCAGCTCCCGCGAGCTGGGGCGGCAGCTGGCGGCGGTGGGTGCCAATCCCCTGCTGGGCCTGAGCGGGCATCCGCCGGTGCGGATCGAGACCATGGCCACCGCCCGCCTCTACCGCCAGGGCGGGGAGCTGCGGGCCTACCTGCCGGCGGTGCTGGAGGAGGGAACCTTCTATCTGGCGGATGATCCGGAGCAGCTGGCCGATGCGGTGGCGAGCGAGCTGCGGCTGCTCCGCCGCCACTGGCGGGCGGCCACCCTGCCGCTGCTGCTGGTGCCGGTGGCGGCCGCTCCCTTCCGCCGCGATCCGGAGGCCTTCCTGCGCCTCGGCCGGGCCCTGCAGGCCGGGGAACTCGAGGGGGTGCCGCTGCAGCTGGTCTCCCTGCCGGAGGTGCTGGATCAGCTCAGCGTGATCGAGCTGCCGCCGCTGGCCCCTGCCAGCGCCGCCCCCGCCCCCCGCGCATCGCAGCTGCCCCTGCGGGCCAGCACCAGCCGCCAGCCCCTCACGGCCCAGCAGGAGCAGGAGCTGGAGCTGGAGCAGACGCCAGTGGCCTCCCTGGCGGAGCGGCTCTGGAGCAGCACCTCCCTCGAGGAGCAGAGCGAGGTGCTCGAGCAGCTGGTGCGGCGCCTCGGCCCCCACGCGGTGCTGCAGGGCCCGGGCACCGGCGTGCCCCTGCGGCTGCCGCTGCTGGTGGATGAGGTGTACCGCCGGGCCCTCGCCGAGGGCGACTGGAACGTGGTGCGCCGCTGCGCCGGCGTGATGGGGCTGGTGCACCCGCAGCTCGAGGATGCCCTGATCGACCTGCTGGTGCGGCAGAAGCAGGTGGTGGTGGGGCGCAACTACACCCACGATTCCCTGATCACCGAGCCCGCCAGCAGCCTGGCGATCGCCGATCGGATCCGCCGCTACAGCGGCGACGACGGCCGCGAGTGGATGCTGCAGCAGGAGCTGCTGCTGGCCCTCGATGGCCTGGCGCGGCTGGAGCCCAGCCTGCTGAGCGGCAGCCTCACCCTGCAGCTGGGCCAGCTGCTGCTGCTGCTCACCGGCGAACTGGCCACCGAGTTCGACCTGAGCCAGAGCGATGCCTTCGAGCGGCTCTGCGGCCTGCCCCCCCATGCCCTGCGCCGCCGCCTGCGGGCCCTGCTGGCCGATGTGGAGCACGCCCGCGCCTCGCTGCAGCGCAAGGAGCACCTGCACGTGCGCGGCCGGGTGCGCTGGGAGGTGCCCGATCCGCTCGAGGAGCTGCCCAAGGGGGGTGGCTGGATGCAGCACCGCCAGCGGCTGGGGGCGCTGCAGCGGGTGCCGCGGGATTTCTATGCCGGAATCTGGGATCTGCTGCACCACTGCGACGGCCTGGTGATCGGCGACAAGCTGGAGCGCCGCAACCGGCTCGAGAGCGCGCCGCTGCTGAGCGAGAAGACCCCCGGCGAGCGCAACTTCGCCGCCCTGGTGGAGCACCTGCTCAGCAAGATCGAGGCGCCCGAATACCGCCGCCTCTGCATCGAGACCCTCGTGACCCTGATGGCCTTTGTGGGCGCCAACCCGCAGGTGCGCTTCGACGACGACCTCGCCCTCGACGTGGTGATCGGCCACGCGGTGCGGGTGGGCTGGCAGCAGCAGCACCCCGAGGTGCCCGCCGAGGCCTACGGGCAGCACAAGGCCGATGCCTGGGATCTCTTCTACCGCTCGTCGCCAGCCACCTGCCGCCGCTGGCAGCTCCAGGCCCTGCGGGAACTCACCGAGGCCGGCAGCGCGGGGGGCGCGGACGCGGCGTAGCGGGGCTCAGATCGGCGCGTCGAGGGCCATGCAGAGGCTGGGCTGCTCGACGCACTGCTCGATCAGATCGGCCAGCTGCAGGGCCCGGGAGGCCTGCAGGCCATCCACGGCCGGGGTTTCCCGGCCGCGCACGCACTGGAGGAAGTGCTCGAGTTCGGCGTAGAGGGGTTCGATCGAGGTGGTGCTCACCTCTTCGATGAAGCCGTCGTTGCGGTAGAGCAGCTCGCCGTGGTCGGCGCTGACCGATTCATGGGAGCGCCGGTGGATGCGCAGGTTGCGGTTGAGGAAATCCGTCTCCATCAGGCTGCTGCGGCAGTGGGCGCTGAGGCTGCGGATCTTGCGGTGGGCCATCTTGCTGGCCGTGAGGCTGGCCACCACGCCGTTGGCGAAGCCCAGGGTGGCGTTGACGTAGTCGATCGGGCCATCGGAGCTGCGCCCCCCCGCCGCCGCCAGCCGCACCACCGGGGAGGCGGCCAGTTCGAGCACCAGATCGATGTCGTGGATCATCAGATCGAGCACCACGGAAACATCATTGGCGCGGTCGGGGTTGGGACTGTGGCGCCGCGCCTCCAGCACCACGATCTCCTCATTCTCCACCACCTTGAGCAGCTCCCGGAAGGCGGGGTTGAACCGCTCGATGTGGCCCACCTGCAGCAACCGCCCCGCCGTTTCCGCGGCCTGGATCAGTTCCGAGGCCTCCTCCTGGGT
>JBJTWS010000141.1:0-5214 GCA_046081905.1 Synechococcus sp.
CTTCACGGCCGGCCCGGGGTTGCGCAGCTTGGTCACCAGCTCCTGCCAGCGCTCCATGTCGCTGGGGTGGTCGGCCAGCTCGAGCACGTCGAGCACCTCGCGGCAGAGCCCCTCCTGCTCCATCGCCAGCGGCACCGCGTAGATGCTGTCGGCATCGAGGGCGGGGATCACGGCGCGGGTGGGCACGCCGCAGAAGCCGCCGATCTTGGCCTTGAGGTCGTCGCTGAAGGGGCGGTCGCTGCGGCACACCAGCACGTCGGGCTGGATGCCGATCGAGCGCAGCTCCTTCACCGAGTGCTGGGTGGGCTTGGTCTTGAGTTCACCGGAGGTGCCGATGTACGGCAGCAGGGTCACGTGCACGTAGGCCAGATCGCGGCGCCCCACCTCGCCGCGGAACTCACGGATCGCTTCCAGGAAGGGCAGCGATTCGATGTCGCCCACGGTGCCGCCGATCTCGGTGATCACCACATCGGCGCCGCTGTTGGCCGCCACTCGGTGGATGCGCTCGCGGATCTCGCCGGTGATGTGGGGGATCACCTGCACGGTGCCGCCGTTGTAGTCGCCGCGGCGCTCCTTGTTGATCACTGCCTGGTAGATCGAGCCGGTGGTCACGCTGTTGAGGCGCGACATCGCCGTGTCGGTGAAGCGCTCGTAGTGGCCCAGGTCGAGATCGGTCTCGGCGCCGTCTTCGGTGACGAACACCTCACCGTGCTGGAACGGGCTCATGGTGCCCGGATCCACGTTCAGATAGGGATCGAGCTTGAGGATCGAGACGCTGTAGCCGCGGCTCTTGAGCAGTCGCCCCAGGCTCGCGGCCACGATCCCCTTGCCGATGCTCGACACCACGCCCCCGGTGACGAACACGAACTTCGCCCGCGGAGCCCGGCTCGGAGCGGTGGGCTTGGCGCTGGCGAGTTGCGACATGGTGGAACGGCTGACCCTTCAATGTATCGGTTTGCGTCACCCCGCCAGGCCCGGCCGGCCTCACTCCTCCAGCAGGCTGCGCAGCATCCAGGCAGTCTTCTCGTGGATCTGCAGCCGCTGGGTGAGCAGGTCGGCGGTGGGCTGGTCGTTGGTCTCCTCCGCCACCGCGAAGACGCTGCGGGCGGTGCGGGCCACGGCCTCATGGCCGCTCACCAGCTCCCGCACCATCGCCAGGGCCGAGGGCACCCCCTCGGTTTCGCGGATCGAGGCGAGGCCCGCGAAGGTGGCCCCGCCGTAGGGGGCGGGAAAGCCCAGGGC
Organism: Synechococcus sp.; assembly: GCA_046081905.1. Lineage (GTDB taxonomy): Bacteria > Cyanobacteriota > Cyanobacteriia > PCC-6307 > Cyanobiaceae > CBW1002. The sequence goes on from JBJTWS010000141.1 coordinate 1,243, forward strand.
CCGGATGCGCTCGGCGATCACATCCAGGGCCGTCCAGAGCTCCGTGTACTGATCCATGAACATCAGATGGAGCGTGTTGAACATCGGCCCGGTCACGTTCCAGTGGAAGCCGTGGGTCTTGCCGTAGAGCACGTAGCTGTCCGCCAGCAGGCGGCCCAGGCCGGTGGCGATCTCCCGCCGCGAGGCTTCGGGGATGCCGATGTCAATGGCAGGGCTGCTGCTGGATTGGCTGGCCATCGGGATCGGGGGCGTTGCGGTGGGGCGGGGCAAGGCTGCGGCCCCTCCTCCCGTTCTAGAAACGCCCCCAGAACTCCGCTGCGCCTCAGGGGAGGTCTTTGAGGTAGTCGCGCACACGGTTGCGCTGCTGCGGCTGGCGCAGCTTCATCAGGGCACGGGATTCGATCTGGCGCACCCGCTCGCGGGAGAGGTGCAGGGCCTCGCCGATCTCCCCGAGGGTGCGGGGGTGGTCGTCCTCCAGGCCATAGCGCTGCCGCAGCACGGCCGCCTCGCGGCTGCTCAGTTCGTCGAGCAGGGTTTCGAGGTCCTGGTGCAACTGCTCGCGGGCCAGGGTCTGCTCGGGAGTGGCGTGGGGATCCTCCAGCAGGTCGCCCAGTTCCGTCTCCTGCCCCTGCCCCACCCGCACATCCAGGGAAACGGGTCGTGGCACCTGGCGCAGGGTGAGGCGCACCACCTCCTCCTCCAGCTCCGAGGCCCGGGCTACCTCCGACAGGGTGGGGGGGCGGCCCAGCTGTTCCGCCAGCCGCTGCTGCGCCCGCCGGATCCGCTGCAGCCGCTCGGTGACGTGCACCGGCAGGCGGATCGCCCGGCTCTGGGTGGCCAGGGCCCGGCTGATCCCCTGCCGGATCCACCAGTAGGCGTAGGTGCTGAAGCGGAAGCCGCGGGTGGGATCAAAGCGCTCCACCGCCCGCTCCAGGCCGAGGGTGCCCTCCTGCACCAGATCGAGCAGCTCCATGCCGTGGCGCAGGTATTTCTTCGCCACGGCCACCACGAGGCGCAGGTTGGCCTGGATCATCCGCTCCCGGGCACGGCTGCCCCGGTGCAGCGCCTGCCGCAGCTCCGCCACCGTGAGGCCCGTGCGGCTGGCCCACCCCTGCAGGTGCTGCTCCTCCGTTGCCCCGTCCGGGCGGGTGGGTTGCGCCTGCAGCAACTGTTCGCGGCGCTGCACCTGCCGGGCGAGGGTGAGCTCCTCCTCGGGGGTGAGCAGGTCGACCCGGCCGATGTCCTGCAGGTAGAGCCGCACCAGATCGGTGCTCGGACGTGCCACGGATCACCGGCGACCACCCTTCTGATGGCAACGGATCGGCGAGGTCGGCTGGATTCTCGACTTCTTTTCCAGATCCCCCTCTCCCCAGCTCCCCTGGTGGGGAGAGGCGGATCTCGCCTCAGCCCTCCTCCTCGCTCCAGGTGCTGCCCACGTGCAGCTCCTCGAGCTGCTGGTCGGCCACGGGGCCGGGGGCGCCGGTCATCAGGCAGCGGGCCTGCTGGGTCTTGGGGAAGGCGATCGTGTCACGGATCGACTCCTCGCCGGCCAGCAGCATCACCATCCGGTCGAGGCCGAAGGCGATGCCGCCGTGGGGCGGGGCGCCCATGTCGAGGGCCTCCATCAGGAAGCCGAACTGGCGGTTGGCCTCCTCCAGGGGCAGGCCGATGGTCTGCAGCACCTGGCGCTGCAGGGCCGAATCGTGGATGCGCAGCGAGCCTCCGCCCAGCTCCAGGCCGTTGAGCACCAGGTCGTAGGCCTGGGCGCGGGCGGTGGGCAGGGTGTCGGCCCAGGCGGCGGGATCGGCGCCGAGGTCTTCGGCGTTGGGGGCGCAGAAGGGGTGGTGCAGCGCCTCGAGGCGGTTCTCGCCTTCGTTGAACTCGAACATCGGGAAATCCACCACCCAGAGGAAGTTCCAGCGGTCGTTCTCCCGGTCGGGCGGCACCAGGCCCAGTTGGCGGGCCAGGTACTGGCGCACCCGATCGAGGGCCTTGTTCACGGTGGCGGTGTCGCCGGCGCCGAACAGCAGCAGGGTGCCGGGCACCGCGCCGGTGCGCTCCAGCAGATCGGCCTTGGTGGCCTCACTGAGGTTGTCCTTGATGGCACCGATCGTGTCGATCTCGCCCCCCTCGCGCACGCGGATGAAGGCCAGCCCCCCGGCGCCGGCCGCCTGGGCCTCGCTGAACACATCGCCGCCGGGTTTGATCCGCACGTTCGAGAGGGCCTCGTTCCCCCCCGGCACCGCGATGCACTTCACCGAGCCGCCGGCGGCCACGGCGCCGGAAAACACCTTGAAGCCCATGCCGGCCACCAGGTCGCTCACGTTCACCAGCTCCATGCCGTAGCGGGTGTCGGGCCGGTCGGTGCCGTAGCGCTCCATCGCCTCGTGCCAGGTGAGCCGTGGGAAGGGGCGGGGCAGCTCCACCCCCTTCACCGCCTGCCAGATGGCGGCGATCAGGGCCTCGTTGAGCTGCAGGATCTCCCCCTGGCCCATGAAGCTCATCTCCATGTCCAGCTGGGTGAATTCCGGCTGGCGATCGGCCCTGAGGTCTTCGTCGCGGAAGCAGCGGGCGATCTGGTAGTAGCGCTCCAGGCCGCCCACCATCAGCAGCTGCTTGAACAGCTGCGGCGACTGGGGCAGGGCGAACCACTCGCCGCCGCACACCCGGCTGGGCACCAGGTAGTCGCGGGCGCCCTCCGGGGTGGAGCGGGTGAGCACCGGCGTTTCCACCTCGATGAAGCCCTCGGCCTCGAGGGTGGTGCGGATCGCCTGCACGGTGCGGTGCCGCAGCCGCAGGTTGCCGTTCATGCGCTCGCGGCGCAGGTCGAGGTAGCGGTGCCGCAGCCGCAGCTCCTCGCGGGTGTTCTCCTCGTCGTGCACCGACACGGGGAAGGGGAGGTTGCCCTTCACGCTGTTCAGCACCGTGATGGCGCTGGCCAGCACCTCCACCGCCCCGGTGGCGAGCTTCTCGTTCACCGATTCGCTCGGGCGGGGGCGCACGGTGCCCGTCACCTGCAGCACGGTCTCGTTGCGCAGGTGCTCCGCCACGGCGAAGGCGCCGGCGCCCAGGTCGGGGTCCACGGTGATCTGCACGGTGCCGCTGCGGTCGCGCAGGTCGATGAAGATCACGCCGCCGTGGTCGCGGCGCCGGTCCACCCAGCCGCAGAGCTGCACCGCCTCGCCGGCGCTGTGCTGACGCAGGTCGCCGCACCCGTGGCTGCGCATGGAGGAACCGGAAGCGAATCGGCGATTTTCCCACGCGGCCCGGGCCGCCTCCCCCGCTCGCCCTGCCGCCGTGGGTTCAGCCCCGTTTGTAGAAGGGGCGGCGCACCACCGTGGCTGGAGCCGCCTTGCCGCGGATCTCCACCGCCAGCTCCGTGCCGAGCTTCGCCAGGGCCGCCGGCACCGAGGCCAGGGCGATGCCCTTCTCCAGGGTGGGCGACCAGGTGCCGCTGGTCACCGTTCCCACCGCGGCGCCCTCCTGCAGCACCGGATAGCCGTGGCGCGGGATCGCCCGACCGGTGAGCTCCAGCCCCACCAGGCGGCGGCTCACCCCCTCGGCGGTCTGCCGCTCGAGCGCCTCGCGCCCGATGAAGGGATGGGGCATCTCCAGGTGCACCAGCCAGCCCAGGCTCGCCTCCAGGGGGCTGGTGGTCTCGTCCATGTCGCTGCCGTAGAGGTGCAGGGCCGCCTCCAGGCGCAGGGTGTCGCGGGCGCCGAGGCCGCAGGGCTCCACCCCCTCGGCCAGCAGCCGCTGCCAGAGGGCCAGGCCGGCCGGCTGCGCCAGCAGCAGCTCGAAGCCGTCCTCGCCGGTGTAGCCGGTGCGGGCCGCGAACAGCGGTGTGCCGTCGCTGAGCTGCAGTTCCCGGTGGGCGAAGCGGGGCAGGTCCGCCAGGGAGGTGCCGCAGAGGGCCTCCAGCCGCCCGGCGGCCTCGGGGCCCTGCAGGGCCAGCAGCACCCCGTCGCCCTT
>JBJTWS010000142.1:0-14200 GCA_046081905.1 Synechococcus sp.
CATCCCGAGCCGCAGGGCCAGGCGGCAGCAGGCGCAGGTCTGGTTCTCAAGGGTTGAACTACCGCCACGACCGGCGGCCCATCACACGCGCCAGCTGCCCGTCGCCTGATTCTCACGCTTGAGATGTGTCGGGCAGCCAGCCTCTGCCCACGCGGCCCGGGGCCCCATGGAGTCAGTTCCCCAGACCACGGCGCGCGCTCTGCAGCTTGAGTCTGCCGTGGCCCAGAACAAGAAAAACAACAACTCCAGCGGGAAAAAGGTTCAGCTCGACGACCAGCCTGACGACGACCGCAACGACGACAAGAAGAAAGGTGGCAAAAAGGACAAGTCTGATCGGGATGACGATTCAGACGATGATCGCGGCGACAGCAAGAAAAAAGGCGGTGACAAGAACCACTCCGGCCATGACGACCACGATGACGACCACGATGACGACCGCGACGACGACCGCGACGACGACGATGATTGATGGCTGATCCACGCGTCGTGGATCCCTAGGCCATGCCGGAGCCGCCCCGTGGATCGGCTCCGGCTTTCTGGTGGCGACCCTCCCGTACCCGAAGGAGCCCGGTGCCTCAATGGCGCGAGCGCCTCCATTCGACCAGGGCTTTCAGCGCCACCCAGACGATCGCTGCGGCAACGGCCAGCAGGAGCATCACCTTGATCAGGTCGGCGAAGGGCTCCACCCAGAGCGCGACGCGTTTGTAGCCCTCGCCCAGTAGATTGCCGATCAAGGTGAGAATCAATACCCACAGCAAACTGCCGGCTGTGGTCCAGGCCAGAAAGGAGCGCTGCGGCATCAGCTCCATCCCTGCCGGCACCGAAACCAGCGTGCGGATCCCCGGGATGAGCCGTCCCCAGAACACCACGGCCGCGCCATGGCGGTTGAACCAGCGGCGACTCCGGGCGAGATCCTGGGGTTGGAGACCCAGCCAGCGGCCGTGACGGCTCAGCCAGCGCTCCAGGTGCTCCTCGTTCACCATCCGGCCGATGCCGTACCAGAACCAGGCCCCCAGCACCGTGCCCACCAATCCCGCCAGCACGGCGGGGATCAGCTGCAGCTTGCCCTGGTGCACCAGAAATCCCGCCAGAGGCATCACCACCTCGGAGGGAATGGGCGGGATCACATTCTCCAGCAACATCACAGCGGCGATCACCAGATAACCCAGTAGGGGATTGGTGTCCACCGCCCGGCTGATCAGAGCCGGCAGGGAATCGATGGCTTCACTCAGCGACATGACGGAGGCGTGGGGATCAGGCGTGAGCGTTGGCGGTGCGGCGCCGGAGCCGCCAGATCTTCTCCAGCTCGAGGTAAAGGAACAGCAGCAGGCTGAATCCGATGCACAGGAGCAGGTCGTTTCCAGAGAGGGGCTGGGTTCCGAAGAACCGCGCGATCGGCGCCACGTAGAGCAGCATCAACTGCAAAGCGGTGGTGAGAACCACAGCCGCCAGAAGAGAGGGGTTCGAGAAAGGATGGACCTGAAACAGCGGTAGATTGCTCCGCGCGGAGAGGGCGTGGCCCATCTGTGCCAGACAGAGGGTCGTGAACACCATCGTGGGCCAGGGTGCACCCCGCTGTACGGCCAGGAGCATCAGGCAGATTGTGATGAAAGCGAAAACCACGCCAATGCGCAGAATATAGCTGCCGATTCCGGCCGCAAAGATCGATTCCCCAGGCTCTGAAGGAGGGCGTTGCATCAATCCCTTCTCCCCCGGCTCCAGGGCCAGGGCCAGGGCCGGCACCCCGTCGGTCACCAGGTTCATCCAGAGGATCTGCAGGGGGGTCATCGGCACCCCCGCCTGACCCAGCAGGGGCGCGGAGGCAATCGTGATCAGCTCCCCCACATTGCTGCCGAGGATGTATTTCACGAAGCGCCGGATGTTGGCATACACCAGGCGCCCCTCCTCCACGGCATTGACGATCGTGGCGAAGTTGTCGTCGAGCAGCACCATATCCGCCGCTTCCTTGCTCACCTCCGTGCCGGTGATCCCCATGGCCACGCCGATGTGGGCCTGCTTGAGGGCCGGGGCGTCGTTGACGCCATCCCCGGTCATCGCCACCACCTGCCGGTTCGCCTGCAGGGCCTTGACGATCCGCAGCTTCTGCTCGGGCGGCACCCGGGCAAAGACGCTGCAGCGGGCCACCACCTTCTGGAGCTCGGCGTCGTCGAGCGACTCAAGGGTGCGGCCCAGCACCACCTCGCCATCGCCGGAGGTGAGCCCGATCGATTCCCCGATCGCCCGGGCCGTGAGGGGATGGTCGCCGGTGATCATCACCGGACGGATGCCCGCCTCCCGGCAGGTGGCCACGGCCCGGGCCACCTCGGGGCGCGCCGGATCCAGCTGGGCCATCAGCCCCAAGAGCACCTGATCGCCCAGCTCCTCCTCCGGGCTGGCGTGGTGGGGAGCGCAGGCAAAGGCCAGAACCCGCAGCCCGCTGGCGGCCAGCTGCTGGGCCTGCTCCAGCCACCAGAGGCGCTGGGCCTCCACCAGAGGCACCACACCGGATCCGTCGACCCAGCGATCGCAGTGGGCCACAACCACCTCGGGCGCCCCCTTGGTGATCAGCAGCCGGGAGGAGCCGGCGGCGGCATCGCCGAGGGGGGCCTGCACCTCCCCCTTGGGATCGTCGATCCACACGGCCATGAGCTGGCGCTCGGAACTGAAGGGAATCTCGGCGTGGCGGCGGAAGTAGCTGCGCAGCTCGAAGTCGTCGATCCCCGCCTTGGCCGCCACCACACAGAGGGCCCCCTCGGTGGGATCTCCGAGAATCTCCCAGCCGCCATCGGCACCCTGCTTGTGCTCAGCGTCGCTGCAGAGCACCCCGGCCTGGAGCAGCAGCCCCTGCAGGGCCTGCGGGACCCCGGCCTCGGCGCCGGCGGGGGGAGGCAGCTCCGTGGCCGTGAAGCGGCCCTCAGGGTCGTAGCCCTGGCCGCTGACGGCCACCGCCGTGGTGCCCAGGCGCAGCTCCTGCACCACCTGGCGGTTCTGGGTGAGGGTGCCGGTCTTGTCGGAGCAGATCACGGTGACCGATCCGAGCCCCTCCACCGCCGGCAGGCGACGGATCAGGGCCGCGCGCCGCACCATGCGCTGGGTGCCGATCGCCAGGGTCACGGTGATCACGGCCGGGAGTCCCTCCGGGACGATCGCCACCGCCATCGAGAGCGACACCTCCAGCAGGTTGAGCGGCGACTGCCCCATGAACCAGCCGATCAGCACGACCAGGCCCACCAGGGCCAGGGCACTGCCCACCAGCACATTGGCCAGGCCATCGAGCCGCTCCTGCAGGGGGGTGCTGCCGCTCTCGGCGGTGTTGATCAGCTCCGCGATCTGCCCCAGCTCGGTGCCCATCCCCGTGGCACTCACCACCGCAAGGCCGCGCCCCCGCACCACTTCCGTGCCCTGGAAAAGGCAATTTCTGCGCTCCAGCACCGGTGTGGTGGGCTCCAGTACCAGGTCGGCACGCTTGAACACGGCCTCCGCCTCCCCAGTGAGCGCCGCCTCCCGCACCCCCAGATCCGCCACCTCGAGCAAGCGGGCATCGGCGGGCACCCGATCGCCGGCCTCCAGCCGGATCAGATCCCCCGGCACCAGTTCCTCGCTGCTCAGCCGCTGCCACTGGCCATCGCGGCGCACCTGCACTAGGGGCTGCGCCATGTCCCGGAGCGCCAGCAGGGCTTTCTGGGCACTGCTCTCCTGCAGGTAACCCAACAGGCCGTTGAGGACCACGATCACCAGGATGGCGATCGCATCCTTGGGAAACCTCTGCTGCACCAGGGCGATGCAGGCCGAAACCGCCGCCACCACCAGCAGCATGATCAGCATCACGTTGCTGAACTGATCCCAGAGGATCTGCAGGGAGCTGCGGCCCGCCTTGAGCTCCAGCCGATTCGGACCCGTGCTGGCCAGCCGGCGGGAAACCTCGGCGGTGCTCAGACCCTCATTCCCGGATGCCAGGAGCTCCAGACAGGCCGGGATGGCCAGGGCATGCCAGGTGGTGGAGCGATCGGAGGCCAAGCCAGAAGCCGATGGAGAAGGCCACCACTATCGGCGAGAGCGTATCGGCCTGAAGCCTGAGGTTCCACAGATCGACGAACCATGAGGAACCGCACTTCCCACAGGTTCCTCTCTCCATTCTCAGCACTTCATCGGGGCATCCCGCCCGTCAGCACACCAGCCATCAGGGCAAACAACAGGGCAAGAAACACCACATCCCTGATTCTCAGCAGGGGATCATCCTGTGAATTCAACGGATCTCGGGGACGTGGTTTCCAAGCCTATGGAGCCCAGGCGATGCAGGCGACGATCCAGCAGCAGCAGCCCGATCACCGTGGTGACCGCCACCATCAGAACCAGGGCGGAAAACTGGTGCTGATCGATCACCCCGGCCCCGAGGGCCGTGGTGGCAAACACCAGTCCGGGAAGGCCGCGGGGAATCAATCCGAAGACCACCACCCAGCGATCGATCCCCAGGCGCCGATCCTGGGCATTCACGCCCACCGCGCAGGCAATCTTGCTCAGGAACGCCAGCACCACGAGCGCCAGAGCCAGGCTCCAGGCACCGCCCTCAAGGAGAGAGGGGGCGGATACACGCATGCCCACGCTGATGAAATAGAGCGGCAGGAACACATCCGAGAGCAGCGCCAGCAGGCGGTTCAGGTCGTCGCCCGCCGGTGCCAGACGGTTCAGCAGCACGCCACCCCAGAGGGCGCCCAGCAGGGGGGTGAGGCCGCATCGCTCCGCCACCCAGGCCGAGCCGATCAGCAGCAACAGCAGGGCCAGGGGATCCAGGGGCCTCCGCCCGAAGCACCGGACCCAGGCATCGGCCAGGCGGAGGCTGAGGGCGGCGCCGCTCAGCCCGATCACCAGACCCGTCCAGCCGGCGCCCTGGGCAAGGCGCCCACTCCCGGCCGCCACCGCCAGGGCCAGCAGAGCCATGGCCGGCAGGTCATCGAGCACCGAGACCGCCACCAGGAGCCTGCCGGAGGGGGTCTGCAGGGCTCGGCGCTGGGCCAGCAGCCGCAGGGTCACACCCGTTCCCGTGGCCGACAGGCAGGCCAGACAGAGCAGGGCCGTGGCTGGCGGCATCGACCACCAGGCCACCAGGGGCCACCAGGCCAGCAGCGGTGCCACGAAACTCAGGGCCACCAGCCGGGCCAGGGTCCAGGGCCACTCCGTGAGCAGGACGGAGCGCACCTCCAGTCCCACCTGGAAGAAGAGCGTCAGCACCCCCAGTTCCGTGATCCCCGCCAGGGGCTCGATCGACGCAAAGGGCAGCACGGTGTTGCCCAGCGCGAAGCCGATCAGCAGCTCGGCCACGATGGCGGGGATCGCCCAGCGGGCCAGGGGCTTCCGCAGCAGGCGCGTCGCCGCCAGGGCGAGCAGCAGGATCAGGAAGGTGGAGAGAAGCGGGGGGCTGGACCCGGGAAAAGCCGCAACGGATGACGGAGCCGCCGCCGCCGGCGCTGGGCGGCAATGATGGGCCAGACGGCGTTCGCCCTGGGGTTCTCCCGTGATGTCGCTGACGGCAGAGGAGCGCAGTGCGTTTCAGCAGGATCCCTGCCTGCCGGGCCACCCCGACCCCTACCCGATCTACACGGCTCTGTGCGCCGAAAGTCCGGTGCAGTGGTGTGAAGGGCCGCAGATGTGGGTGATCCTCGGCCACCCCGAGGCCGTGGCCCACATGCACGATCCCCACTGCGGCCGCCAGCGCCACCTCGACAAGCTGATCGATCGCTTCGGCACCGGCCACCTCTTCCACGACCAGAAGCTCGACATCCCCTACATGGACGGGGCGCCCCACGCCCAGGTGCGGCTCCATGTGACCGAAACCTTCCGCGGCATCGATCTCCCAAGCCTGGAGGCCTTCACCCGCCGGTTCATCGCCAAGCGTCTGGATACGGTTTCGGCGGGCGTGCCCTTCGATCTGGTGCCCCTGCTGGCCGATCCCCTGCCGGTGGCCGTGACCAGCGAGCTGATCGGGGTGCCCGCCGCTCTGCAGGAGGAAGTGCTGCGCGAAGTGCCCTCCTTCGTGCGGGCCCGCGGCCTCACCCAGACGGAGCACACCACGGAGGAAGGTGATGACGCCATCGCCGTGTACCGCCGCTTTTTTCTGCCCCTGATTCAGGAGCGCAGGGCCCATCCCCAGAACGATCTGCTCAGTCGCCTGATGGTGAATGCCCACGACGGCAGGCCGATCAGCGATGAGCAGCTGCTGCTGTTCATCTCCAGCAACTTCTACAGCGCCAGCGTGTTCACCCTGCGGCTGCTGGTGGGCACCATCGCCTGGGCGATGGCCAGCCATCCCGCCGCCTTCGCGCGGCTGCGCCGCGATGGCTCCCTGCTCGACTCCGCCCTGGAGGAAGTGGTGCGCTGGGATCCGCCGGCGCAGGCCGTGAATGCCAGTGCGGCCATCGAGCCGATCGAACTGGCCGGGCAGACCATCGCCGCCGGCGATTCCCTCACGGCCCTGGTGGGGGCGGCGAACCGTGATCCCCGGGTCTTCGGCGATCCGCAGGTCTTCCGGATCGAGCGGGATCCCAATCCCCATCTCAGCTTTGCCCCGGGGCTCCACCAGTGCCTGGGCCGGCAACTGGCCCGCCTGCAGGGACGGGCCGTGCTGGAGGCGCTGCGGGAACGCTTCCGCGCCATCCACTGGCAGGAGGAGAACTCCCACCGCTTCGTGGGGGATCGCTTCCGGGGCTTCGAGCGGCTGACCCTTGTGGTGGAGTAGGCGCCTGGAACGCCATCCAGCCCAGCCCAGGGCTCTGCCGCCCACGGCCCTGCCGTCCATCGCCCTGCTGGCCCTGGCGGTGGGGGTGAGCGTGGCCAATCCCTTCTACAGCCAGTCGCTGCTGCCGCCGATCGCCGAGGCGCTGCGGCTGGCCCCCGGAACGGCCGTGCTGGTGCCGGCGGCCACCCAGTGGGGGCTGGCGGCCAGCCTGCTGCTGCTGCTGCCCCTGGGCGACCGGCTGGAGCGGCGGCGGCTGCTCGTGGGTGCCGCCCTCGGCATGGCCGTGGCCTGCCTGTCGATCGTGGTGGCGCCGGGGTTCGAGCAGCTCCTGCCCGCCTTCTTCGCGGTGGGTCTCTGCGCGCTGGTGCCCTACCTGCTGCCGCCCTTCGTGGCCCAGCTCACGCCGGACGATCGCCGCGGCCGGGTGCTGGGCACCCTGCTCAGCGGCCAGTTCAGTGGGCTGCTGCTGGCCCGCACCTTCAGCGGGGTGCTGGCCGAGCTGGCCGGCTGGCGGGCCATCTACGCCGTGTCCGCGGTGGTGATGGTGGCGGTGGCCGCGCTGTTCCGCCTGCGGCTGCCCCGCCAGCGCCCGCCCCATCCGCCGGGCTACCTGGCCCTGCAGCGCTCCGAGCTCCGGCTCTGGCTGCGCTACCCGGCCCTGCGGCAGGCCTGTCTGCGCCAGGCCTTTCTCTTCGGTGCCTTCATGGCGATCTGGAGTGGGCTGGCTCTGCACCTGGCCGCGCCGCCCTGGCGCCTGGGGCCGGCGGCGATCGGGGCTTTCGGGCTGGTGGGGCTGGTGAGCATCTCCGCCGCCCGGCCGATCGGCCGGCTGGTGGACCGGCACGGTCCGCGGCAGGTGGTGCGGGTGGGCTGCCTGGTGGCGCTGGTGGGCCTGCTGCTGCTGGCCTTCGGAGCCAACTCCCTGCTGGCCCTGGGGATCGGCATGGCCTGCCTCGACCTGGGCGTGCAGGGCACCTATGTGGCCCACCAGACCACCGTGCTCTCGCTGGATGCGGAGGCCCGCACCCGGCTGGGCACCTGGCTGTTCTTCACCGCCTACCTCGGTGCCGCGCTCTGCTCCCAGTTCGTGGCCCACGCCTGGGCCCGCTGGGAGTGGCAGGGGAGCACCGTGTTTGCGGCCGGCCTCGTGCTGGTGGCCCTGCTGATCCCGGCGTCCGAGCCAGCCGGAGGAGGGGATCCCCCGGGGGAGCAGGGGTGATGAAGATGATCGACACGCCCGCAACCGAACCGGTGAACGACTCCGCCGACTGGATCAGCAGCCGGGCCTTCGTGGCCCGCTTCGCGCTGCCGCCGAGCGGCTCCGGTTCACTCGATGGCCTGAGCTTTGCGGTGAAGGATCTGATCGATGTGGCGGGCCGAACCACCGGCTGCGGCAACCCCAGCTGGCGGGCCACCCATCCCCCGGCGGCGGTGCATGCCGTGTGCGTGGAGCAGCTGCTCCAGCTCGGGGCCCACTGCGTGGGCACCACCGTGAGCGACGAGCTGGCCTTCAGCCTGCTCGGCCGGAACCACTACGACGGCACGCCGCTCAATCCCCGCGCCCCCGATCGGGTGCCCGGCGGATCCTCGAGCGGCTCGGCTTCGGCGGTGGCCTGCGGCCTGGTGGATTTCGCCCTCGGCACCGACACCGCCGGTTCCGTGCGGGTTCCCGCCAGCAACTGCGGCATCCTGGGCCTGCGCCCGTCGCATGGGGTCCTCTCGCTCGCCGGCGTGAACCCCCTGGCACCCAGCTTCGACACGGTGGGGCTGCTGGCCTCCCGGCTCGAGGTGCTGCAGCGGGTGGCGGCGGCCCTGCTGGCCTTCGGCCCCCTGGAGGCGGCGGAGCCGGGCCGGGTCCTGGTGCTGCGGGAGGCCTTCGCCCTGGCCGATCCCGAGGTGCGGCACGCCCTGGAGGAGCCTCTGCAGCGGCTGCGCGAGCGCTTCGGCGAGCGGGTGCGGGAGGTGTCGCTGTGCGATCTGGGTGGGGGCTCGGAGGAGGTGAGCCTCGAGAGCTGGTGCGACACCTACTGCGTGCTGCAGTGGGCCGAGATCCGCAGCTGCCTGGGCAGCTGGATCGAGCACACCAGGCCGGAGTTCGGCCCGGCCACCACCGCCAGCTTCGCCCTCGCCGGCCAGCTCGATCGCCGGCGGATCGCGGCGGCGGTGGAGCGGCGCGAGCGCTGGTTCCGGCGGCTCCGCCGGGCCCTCGGCCCCGCCGACCTGCTCGTCCTGCCCACCACCCCGGCGCTAGCGCCCCGCCTGGATGCACCGCTCCCCAGCCGCGCCGCGGGTGCTGGCGGCGGCAGCACCTACTACCCCCGCACCCTGGCGCTCACCAGCCTGGCCGGCATCGGCCGCCTGCCCCAGCTGTCGCTGCCGCTGGGCGAGGCGGATGGGGTGCCGGTGGGCCTCTCCCTGCTGGCCGCCCATGGCCAGGATGGCTTCCTGCTGGAGGCGGCCGGCTACCTGGACTGAAACGCCACCGGATGCGGCGGGAGTGGGTCCACGGGGGATCAAGTCGCCGGGAAAGGACTCTCCGCCAGCAGCGCGCTCATCCCCAGGCGGTCGCGCCAGGCCGCGAGCGGCTCCCGCCAGCCCTCCTCCCAGCGCTGGGCCAGCAGGGGCGCACAGCGCCCCCCGAGCCGGAGCCCATGGGCGATCGCGTCCGCCAGATCCGGCTGGGTGGGTTCGTTCAGCGACCGCGACAGGAGATCGGCGCAGATCAGCAGCGCGGCCCCCGGGTGGTGGAGCTGCCGCGCCCCGATCCCGTTGATCGCCACATCGCCGGCCAGATTGGTGGGGCAGCCGGTCACCACATGCCAGAGATCGTGGGTGGCGCGCACCCGCAGCTGGATGTACTGATCGTCGTCTGGGAGGTGTTCGATTCCCTCCGGCTTCGGGAGCAGATCCAGGCCCTCGCGGATCAGGTGCTGGCCAAGGGCCCAGGCCAGGCTTCCTTCCGGGTACTCCGCCAGCTCCTCGATCGAAGGCCAGGGGCCCCAGTAGCGCTCCCGCACCAGCTCTGCCACCGCCGGCTCCGCCTTGAGCCGGGCGCGGCCAGCCTCGGCGTAGGGGGAGTCGTAACTGAGGTTGAGCAGGGCGATCGCCCCGGCCACGTCGTCGGGCCGTTCGCTGAGCCGCTCCAGCAGATCCACCATGCCGGCCAGGTGGGAGCGCAGGCGTTGGGAGTTGGGCACCAGGGAAAGACCGGCGTGGGGAAACAGTATTCGCCTTCGAAACCGGTACGGTGAACGCACCTCCTGGTTCGATCGATGGGGAGCCCCTCAGAACCGATCGAGCCGTCTGAAGTCCAGGAAACGCGCACGCCCCTGCCGGCCGAACTGATCCGGCGGTACCAGCGGCTGTTCTCCTTCTACGACCGCGATGGCGATGGCCGCCACACCCTGGGGGGCGATTTCGGGCCGGTGGCCGAGCGGCTCGCGGCTCGCTGGCGGGAGCGCCCCACTCCCTTGCCGGATCTGCGGCAACTGCTGCTCGACACCTACCGGCACGAGAACGAGCGGCGCGACCGCAACCACGACGGCCAGGTGGATCAGCAGGAGTTCGTGGACTCCCATCGCCGGGTGTTCCATGCCTTCCAGGCCGACCGCGAAGCGGCCAGGCAGTTCATCGCCCGCGCGGCCGGAGGCTTTTTCGACGTGCTCGACCTTGATCGGGACGGCCATCTCGTTCTGGAGGATCTGGCGGCCTTCGCCATCGCCTACGGCCACACCAGCGATGGCATCGCCGCCAACCTGGCGGCGATGCTTTCCGCCCTCGACCTGCCGCCGGATCGTCTGCCGCGGGCGGCCTTCCTCACCCTGGTGGAGCAGTACTGGTTCGATCCCTCCCCGGACGCTCCCGGGCGCCGCCTCTTCGATGGGGTGGGCCTGCCTCCGGGGCCCTGACGAGGCTCAGCCCAGCTCGAACAGCAGCAGATCCGCTCCTTCCGGACCAGCCGTGAAGGCCTCCAGGCGGCCAGCGGGAAACCCGACGCCATCCCCCCGCTGCAGGGGTTGGCCATCGAGGGCGCCGGCCCCGTCGATCAGCTGGATCCAGCCCAGCCGGCCGGCGTCGATCGGCAGGCGGAGGGTCTCACCGGCCAGGGGCTGGGCCCGCCAGAGGCGTACAGGCCGGTGGATGGCCAGGGCGCCCTCGGCCCGCTCGGGATCGAGCAGGGGGGTCCAGCCGGAGCCGATCGCAAAGGGCTTCTGCTCGTAGGAAGGGGCGATACCGCTGCTGCTGGGCTGGATCCAGATCTGCAGCAGCCGGCAAGGTACGTCGCCCTCATTCATCTCGCTGTGCACCACACCGGTGCCGGCACTCATGCGCTGCACCTCGCCAGCCCGGAGCACTTCGGCGTGTCCCATGGAGTCGCGGTGGTTGAGCTGGCCCTCCACCATCACGGTGATGATCTCCATGTCGCGGTGGGGATGCATGCCGAAGCCCTGGCCCGCGGCGATGGTGTCGTCGTTGATCACCAGCAGCGGCCCGAAGCCGAGCCAGGCCGGGTCGTAGTGGTTGGCGAAGGAGAAGGTGTGCCAGCTGTCGAGCCAGCGGAGCCGGCTGTGGAAGCGCTCCGCGGCCGGGCGGAACACCAGGCCAGCGGCGGGGGCGGGGGCAGTGGAGGAGCTCATGGGAACTGGGAGGCAGCGGGGCGGGAGCCGGGAAATGGCGCACGGATCTCTCTGTTGATCGTGCGCGGGGCGCCCGCGGAAACACAAGCAGGCACCCCAAAGTGGGGGGGTTACCCCCACGTAAGCCATGGATCCGGGCAGCGGCTTTCAGGGCACCCTCCAGCACGGCAACTGCAAGGCCGAACTGGCCCTTCGGGTGATCCAGGGGCGCTGGAAGCTGCTGATCCTGCGGGAGCTACTGGAGGGCGTACGCCGCTTCTCAGACCTGCAACGGGCCCTGGCGACTGTTCAGCAGGGCGTGAGCCAGAAGGTGCTCACGGCCCAGCTGCGGGAGCTGGAGGCCGACGGCGTGGTGGAGCGAACCATTTACCCGGAAGTGCCTCCCCGGGTGGAATACGCGCTCACGGAACTCGGGCGAGAGCTGCTGCCCGTGCTGGAGGGGCTGCATGCCTGGGGGGAGAAGAAGGCTCCGGGGAACCCACAAGGGGCCTGATCAAGGACGTCACCGAAAAGCGTCTGGGAGTGGGGAAGGACTCCTGGATGGCGGGATAATCCTGAAACCGCACCACGCCAGCGATGGGCTACGCGATCAGAACCCACGATTCCTGGGGGGATTGTTCCCGTGGGCAGCTTTGATTCCCTCGAGGAAGCCCGCCAGGCCTTCGCCACCCTGCGGGAAGATCCCTGGTACCGGAGGGATGGAACGGTCCGGGGCTTGGAGCTGGTCGAAACCACCGAGAAAGGGGATCTGCGACTGGAGTGGCAAGCATTCCAGTAGCTGCGGCGCCCGAAGTTTCTGCACCACGGCCGGGATCGCCAACGCCCTGGGATTGCTCTACCGGATTCGGTCGCAGACGTCGCGAATTCCTGCATCGCCGCTGCCGTTATCCCAGGAATCCCAAACGAGGTCGCCGCGGCGGAACCACTGGGGCGGGAGATCCTCCGCAGCCTCCCACCTCGGCTGAGCCAAGGTGGACCACAGGCTCTTCGTGCAATCAAATCGCAGGATCCACAAATACTTTTTTCCGTTCTTCTCGAGCTCATTGCTCATGTACCCCAGCGCATAGGCATAGGGACCCTCGCGATGCTCCAGTTTGAGACCAACACTCCAGTTGCTGGGGCCCCGCGGCTTCCGCCAGTCATAGGGACCGGGCAGATCGAACGCCATGGCGGCCCCAGCGGAAACGGAGGCGACAACGGCGGCAACCGTGAGCCAACGGGAAGACCCCGGGAGCCATTATGAAGGAAACATCCGCGTCGAGACCTAAGCCACACTTACCCTATCGGGGTGTTGATTGCGCTCGATCGGCTGCACACAAGGCGGCACAAGGATCAAGGGGTGACGAAGGCAGGAATCACGATGGGCACCTCGGGGCCCATCGCCACCAGCCTCGATAGCCGAGCCCTTTGGATTGCTGCACCTCACCTAACGCGCGCTTTGCTCCCAACCAAGCAGCTGACGGCGCAGCAGGCCTGCCAGCTCCTCCCGCTCCTTTGCCGTGGTGAACCGCTCCAGCTCCTGCCTCTCCTGCTCCAGCACCTGGGGCAGCACGGCCTCCACCAGCTGGATACCCCTGGCCGTGAGCCGCACCAGGATGCTGCGGCGGTCCTTGGTTTCGCGGTGCCGCTCCACCAGCCCGTCGCGCTCCAGGCGGTCGATGCGGTTGGTCATCGCCCCGGAGGAGAGCATCAGCGCCCCATGCAGCTCGCCCGGGGTGAGCTGGTGCGGGGGCGGCTGCCGCCGCAGGGTGGCCAGCACATCAAACGACCAGAGACTGAGGCCATGGGGGCTCAGCACCGTTTCGCGGTGCCGCTCCAGCAGCCTGGCAAGGCGGAGGATGCGGCCCACCACGGCGAGGGAGGAGGCATCGAGTTCCGGGGCTGCGTGCTGCCACTGCCTCAGGATCTGGTCGATGCGGTCGGCGTCCATGAACCGACGATAGCTTGACATCGAGAGAACCGACCCTTAGCTTCGGATCAAGTCTCTTGATATCGAAGTGTCCTGTCCTGGTCTGGCCCGCCCCCGGGCGCCCGGCGTCCCTCTTGCCTCCCTGTCCCTGGTGGCCCTGGCCCTGCTCGCCGGCGCTCTCCTGCCGGTACAGGCGGCCCTGAATGCCCAGCTGGCGCGCTCCCTCCGGTCCGTTCCCCTCGCGGCCCTGGTTCTGTACGCCACCGCCCCGGGCTGGTGGCTGATGGTGGCCGGCGGGATCGTGGTGGGGATGGGGATCGGGCTGGTCGACGCCGGCATCAACACCGCCGTGGCCCAGCAGGCAGCCGCCGCCCGTCTGATCGGCCCGCTGCATGGCTTCTACGGCCTCGGAGCGTTCGCGGGGCCCGCGATCGCCACCACGGTGCTGGCGCTGGGCGGCAGTTGGCGGCTGGTCTATGGGGTGCTGGCCGTTGGGGTGGGGCTGCTGGTGGTGGTGGTGTGGCGTCAACGCCGGGCCGGCCTGTGGCCAACAGCGCACGTGAGCGCGGCTGGAGAGGGACCTGGGCTGCTCCTGGCGCTCCGGAGCTCTGCCGTGGGACTGAGTTCCCTGGTGCTCCTCGGCGCAGTGGGGCTCGAGGCCTCGATCGGCACCTGGGCTGGTTAAATCCCCATAAAGCTCTTATTCAGCTTTCGCTGTACGGCAAAACCAATGATCGATTCTGGTTCACGTTTTTCCATGAAGTTGCGCATATCCTCTTGCATGATAAGCATGAAATTTTCCTTGATGCGTGCGATAGCAAAGATAAGCTGGATTCTAAACAGGATCAGGAAGCCGATGATTGGGCACGGGATTTTTTGATCCCGCCACAGTATGCGCACGAGCTACGATCTCTACGTTCA
>JBJTWS010000143.1:0-30541 GCA_046081905.1 Synechococcus sp.
ACGGGGTGGAGGAGCTGGTGGGCGAGAACCAGAGCACCTACATCCCCCTGGGGGCAAAGCACCGCCTCAGCAACCCGGGCAAGATCGCGGTGGAGCTGATCGAGGTGCAGAGCGGCCCGTACCTGGGGGAAGACGACATCGCGCGCTTCGAGGACCGCTACGGACGCAAGGCCCTCACTCCACGGTGACGCTCTTGGCCAGGTTGCGGGGCTGATCCACATCCAGGCCGCGGTGGGCGGCGATGTGATAGCTGAGCAGCTGCATCGGGATCACCGAGAGCAGGGGGCTGAGCAGCTCGTCCACCTCCGGCATCGGCAGCAGCTGATCAAAGAGGGCCGTGTCCGCGTTGGCGGGGCCCACGCCGATCAGCTGGGCATCGCGGGCCTTGGCCTCCTGGGCGTTGCTGAGCACCTTCTCGAACACCGTGCCGGGCATGGCGATCGACACCACCGGCACCCGGGCATCGAGCAGGGCGATGGGGCCGTGCTTCATCTCGCCGGCGGGATACCCCTCGGCGTGGATGTAGCTGATCTCCTTCAGCTTCAGCGCCCCCTCCAGGGCGATGGGGTAGTTGATCCCCCGCCCCAGGAAGATCACATCCTGGGTGTCGGCGAACAGGTGGGCCAGCTCGGCGCAGCGGCGGTCATGGTCGTCCACCAGCGTCTGCAGCAGGGCGGGGATGCCGCGCAGCTCGCGGGCCAGCTGCCGTAGCCGCTCGGGGGGCACGGGGGTGCGCCCGCCGCCACGGCGCTCCGCCAGGGCCAGGGCCAGACCATAGAAAGCCAGAAGCTGGCCGAGGAAGGTCTTGGTGGCCGCCACCCCCACCTCGATGCCGGCGCCGATGTCGAGGATGTGGGGCACGAGCCGCCCCAGGGAGCTCTCCGGCCGATTGGTGATGCCCAGCAGCCGCGGCGCATAGGCCGGGTCGGCCACGAGGCGGCGCCGTTCCTGCTCCATCGCCAGGGCGGCCAGGGTGTCGGCGGTTTCGCCCGACTGGGTCACACCGATCGTGAGGGTGTGGGGCACCAGCGGCGGCGGCGCATAGCGGAACTCGCTGGCGTAGTGCACGGCGGTGGGGATGCCGGCCAGCTGCTCCAGCAGGTGGGCCCCCACCTGGGAGGCATGCCGGCTGGTGCCGCAGGCGAGGATCTCGATCCGCTCCACCCCCTCGTACACCGCCTCATCGAGGGGCAGGGCCACCAGGGCCAGCCCCTCGGCGCCCGGTTCGATGCCACCGGCCTCACCCGTGAGGGCGCCGGGCAGATGGCGGGCCATCCACAGGGCCGCCGTTTCCGGCTGCTCATGGATCTCCTTGAGCATGAAGTGGCGGAAGCTGCGCTTGTCGGCCACGTGCTCGGTGCCGCTCAGCAGCTGCGGGGCCCGCTCCACCCGCTCGCCGGCGGCGTCGTAGAGCTCGATCCCCAGGGGGGTGAGCAGGGCCACCTCGCCGTCCTCGAGCGGCAGGATCGTGCGGGTGAAGCCGGCCAGGGCGGGGGTGTCGCTGGCGCAGAGGAACTCCCCCTCCCCCAGGCCGATCAGCAGGGGAGCCGAGCGGCGCGCCACCACCAGCGCCCCGGGGGCCTCCGCCCACACCAGGGCCAGGGCGTAGGCGCCGTGCAGCAGCGGCAGCACGTCCTGCAGCGCCTGGAGCAGCATCCGCCCGCCGGGCTTGCCGCCCTTCCGCACCAGTTCCTCCAGCCGCCGGGCCACCAGGTGTGGGATCACCTCGGTGTCGGTGTCCGAGAGGAAGCGCACCCCCTCGGCCTGGAGCTCCTCCCGCAGGGTGCGGTGGTTCTCGATGATGCCGTTCTGCACCACCGCGAGCTGGCCGCTGCCGTCGCGGTGGGGATGGGCGTTGCGTTCCTCCGGCTTGCCGTGGGTGGCCCAGCGGGTGTGGCCGATGCCGCACTGGCCGGGCGCCCCCTCACCCTCGAAGCGGGCGGTGAGGTTCACCAGCTTGCCCTTGGCCCGCAGGCAGTGCAGCCGGCCAGCGCCATCGGCGCCCACCTCCACGGTGGCGATCCCGGCGGAGTCGTAGCCGCGGTATTCGAGCTGACGCAGCCCCTCCAGCAGCTGGGGCGCGGCCTCCCGCGATCCGATCAGGGCAACGATGCCGCACATAGGGAGGGGCGTCTGCAGCGGAAAGGCAAAAAAAAGCCCGGCACTGGGCCGAGCCTGAGCTTATGGGAACCGGTGCGGGATGCCGAACCGCCGTTGCGGGGCATCCGCTCGCGGGAGGGCGATCAGTAGGCCAGACCCATGGAGCGGCTGGTCTCGTCGCCGAGATAGACGCGGATCGAGAGGAAATCGGTGGGGCAGGCGGTTTCGCAGCGCTTGCAGCCCACGCAGTCCTCGGTGCGGGGAGACGAAGCGATCTGGCCGGCCTTGCAGCCGTCCCAGGGCACCATCTCAAGCACGTCGAGGGGGCAGGCCCGCACACACTGGGTGCAGCCGATGCAGGTGTCGTAGATCTTGACGGCGTGGGACATGTGCTTCGCTGCGGAATCGCTGTGCGGAGGTGCCGAGACGGAACGGCGTGGCCCTGACGGTACCCACAGCGGCCGGGAGGCAGCTCAGGCCGCGGCGAGGCCGTCACCCTTGTTCATACGGCCGGGGGGCCCGGTTCAGGGCGACCCGTAGGATGCGGCCTCCCTCACCAGCGGCCATGTCCCAGGAAGCGATCTTCGAGAAAGTCCGTTCGATCGTTGCCGAGCAGCTCAGCGTCGACGCCGGCGAGGTGAAGCCCGAATCCAACTTCCAGAACGACCTGGGGGCCGATTCGCTCGACACCGTGGAGCTGGTGATGGCGCTGGAGGAAGCCTTCGACATCGAGATCCCCGACGAGGCCGCTGAGGGCATCACCACGGTTGGGGATGCCGTGAAGTACATCCAGGACAAGCAGGCCTGAGGCAATTGATGGTGGAGGGATTCCACCGCGTCGTCGTCACGGGTCTCGGCGCGGTCACACCGATCGGTAACGACGTTTCCCAGTACTGGGAAGGGTTGAGCACGTCACGGAATGGGGTTGCGCCGATCACCCTGTTCGATGCGTCGCGCCATGCCTGCCGCTTCGCCGCCGAGGTGAAGGGGTTCGATTCCAGCGGCTGGCTGGAGCCCAAGGAGGCGAAGCGATGGGACCGCTTCTGCCAGTTCGGCGTGGTGGCGGCCAAGCAGGCCGTGCAGCACGCCGGCCTTGCGGTGACGGAGGCCAACCAGCACCGCGTGGGGGTGGCGATCGGCTCCGGCGTGGGCGGTCTGCTGATGATGGAGACCCAGGCCCACGTGCTCAAGGACCGCGGCCCGGATCGGGTGAGCCCGTTCTGCGTGCCGATGATGATCCCCAACATGGCCACCGGACTGGCGGCCATCGCCCTGGGGGCCAAGGGTCCGAGCACCGCCGTGGCCACGGCCTGCGCCGCCGGCTCCAATGCCATCGGCGACGCCTACCGCCTGATCCAGATGGGCCTGGCCGACGTGATGGTCTGCGGCGGCGCCGAGTCGGCGATCACCCCCCTGGGGGTGGCGGGCTTCGCCAGCGCCAAGGCGCTTTCCTTCCGCAACGACGATCCGGCCACCGCCAGCCGGCCCTTCGACGCCGAGCGCAACGGCTTCGTGATCGGCGAGGGCTCCGGCATCCTCGTGCTCGAGAGCCTGGAGCACGCCCGGGCCCGCGGCGCCGAGATCCTGGCGGAGGTGGTGGGCTACGGCATGACCTGCGACGCCCACCACATCACCGCCCCCTCCCCCGGCGGGGTGGGCGGCGCCGAGGCGATGCGGCTGGCCCTGCAGGACGCCGGCCTCGACCCCGATGCGGTGGACTACGTAAACGCCCACGGCACCAGCACCCAGGCGAACGACAGCAACGAGACCGCCGCGATCAAGGCGGCCCTCGGCGAGCACGCCTACCGCATCCCGGTGAGCTCCACCAAGTCGATGACCGGCCACCTGCTGGGTGGAAGCGGCGGCATCGAGGCGGTGGCGGCGGTGCTGTCGATCGGCCACGATCTGGTACCGCCTACGATCAATTACCAAAATCCGGATCCCGCTTGTGATCTGGATGTCGTTCCCAATGAGGCCCGGGAACAGAAGCTTAACGTGGTGCTCTCGAACTCCTTCGGATTCGGCGGTCACAACGTCTGTCTTGCCTTCCGTCGGATGAGCTGAATCCCGCTCCTCCGGGCACCTCCCACGGACATTTCTCCCCCTTACCCTTAGTTGCCAACCATGGTCGTCGCCCCCACCACCTCGGTCGAGAGCCTCTGCATCAACAGCATCCGCTTCCTGGCGATCGACGCGATCAACAAGTCGAACTCGGGGCACCCGGGCCTGCCGATGGGCTGTGCCCCCATGGCGTTCGCCCTGTGGGACAAGGCGCTGCGGCACAACCCCAAGAACCCGAAGTGGTTCAACCGCGACCGCTTCGTGCTCTCCGCCGGCCACGGCTGCATGCTGCTGTACGCGCTGCTGCACCTCACCGGCTACGACTCGGTGAGCCTCGACGACATCAAGCAGTTCCGCCAGTGGGGCAGCCGCACCCCCGGTCACCCGGAAACCTTTGAAACCCCGGGCGTGGAGGTCACCACCGGCCCCCTCGGCCAGGGCATCTCCAACGCCGTGGGTCTGGCGATCGCCGAGGCCCACCTGGCGGCCCGCTTCAACAAGCCCGGCGCCACGGTGGTGGATCACTACACCTACGTGATCATGGGCGACGGCTGCCACCAGGAAGGGGTGAGCAGCGAAGCCGCCTCCCTGGCCGGCCACCTGGGTCTGGGCAAGCTGATCGCCCTCTACGACGACAACCACATCACCATCGACGGCAACACGGCGGTGTCCTTCACCGAGGACGTGCTGCAGCGCTACGAGGCCTACGGCTGGCACACCATCCACGTGCCCGACGGCAACACCGACGTGGCCGCCATCTCCCGGGCGATCGAGGAGGCCAAGGCCGTGACGGACCGGCCGTCGATGATCAAGGTCACCACCACCATCGGCTACGGCTCCCCCAACAAGGCCAACACCGCCGGCGTGCATGGCGCCGCCCTCGGGGCCGATGAGGCCGAACTCACCCGCAAGGCGCTCCACTGGAGCTACGGGGAGTTCGAAGTGCCCCAGGAGGCCTACGACCACTGGCGCGAGGCGATCAGCCGCGGCGAAGCCGCCGAGGCCGAGTGGAACGCCACCCTCGCCACCTACCGCAGCCAGTACCCCACCGAGGCCGCCGAGTTCGAGCGGATGCTGCGCGGCGAACGGCCCCAGGGCTGGGATGCGGGCCTGCCCAGCTACACCCCCGCCGACAAGGGCCTGGCCACCCGGCAGCACTCCTACAACTGCCTCAACGCCATCGGTCCGAAGCTGCCCGAACTGATCGGCGGCTCCGCCGACCTCACCCACTCCAACCTCACCGACATCAAGGGCGAGGCGAGCTTCCAGAAGGGTGGGGAAGCCAACCGCTACCTCCACTTCGGGGTGCGGGAGCACGCCATGGCGGCGATCCTCAATGGCATCGCCTACCACGGCAGCGGCCTGATCCCCTACGGCGGCACCTTCGCGGTGTTCGCGGGCTACATGGTGGGCGCCATGCGCCTCTCGGCCCTGAGCGAACTGGGCGTGATCTACGTGCTGACGCACGACTCGATCGGCCTCGGCGAAGACGGCCCCACCCACCAGCCGATCGAGACCCTGGCCAGCCTGCGGGCGATCCCCAACATGCTGGTGATCCGCCCCGGCGATGGCAACGAGACCAGCGGCGCCTACCAGGTGGCCGTGGCCAACCGCACCCGCCCTACCGTGCTGATCCTCAGCCACCAGACGATGGCCAACCAGGCCAGCTCCAGCGCCGCCGCCGTGGCCAAGGGTGGCTACATCCTGGAAGACAGCGAAGGCAGCCCCGAGCTGATCCTGATCGGCACCGGCACCGAGCTGGAGCTCTGCACCAAGGCCGCCACCCAGCTGCGGGCCGCCGGCAGGAACGTGCGGGTGGTGTCGATGCCCTGCGTGGAGCTGTTCGAGGAGCAGGACGCCGCCTACCGCGAGACCGTGCTGCCCGCCGCCTGCCGCAAGCGCCTGGTGGTGGAGGCCTCCAGCTCCTTCGGCTGGCACAAGTACACCGGCTTCGAGGGCGACAGCGTCAGCATCGACCGCTTCGGGGCCTCCGCCCCCGGCCCCGTGTGCATGGAGAAGTTCGGCTTCACCGTGGTCAACGTGCTCGCCAAGGCGAACGCCCTGTTCGGCTGATCCCCAGGTCCCCGGCTCTGGAGCCCCGCCTCGGCGGGGCTTTTTTGTTGGCGGTGCTCAGGTCTCCCCGGTGGAATCGCCGAGTTCCTCCAGCAGGAGGGACACCACCTCCCGCAGGCTGAACAGATCGGGGGAGCGGGCCAGTTCGAACACCTGATCGTCGTTGATCGGACCTTCCGGATGGAGCAGGTAGTGGTAGCACTGCACGATCGGGCCCGCCATCACCAGCGATTCCCCCACGCGGGGGTCGATCTGCGAGATGCGCTCGATCACTTCGCCGATCAGGATCAGCTCCCGCTCCACGGCGGAGCGCACCAGGCGGCTGGCGCGGTAGGCCGCGAGGTTCATGCCCTCGGTGAAGGCCCGCAGGGCATCGCAAGCCTCGCGGATTTCCACGAGGTAGGTGGTGGTCTTGCGTGCCATGGAGGCAGGCCGGAAGCGGCGGAAGCACGACCGTAGCGGTTCCCACCGGACACGGACCGAACCTGGAACGTCCAGCGATGCTGCCGCCCTCGGAAGGGGCTTCAGGGGGCGGGTGGGCGGGCGAAGTGATCCAGCTCCATCACCTTGGTCCAGGCGGCGATGAAATCCGCCACGAAGCGGCCCTCCCCATCGCTCTGGGCATATACCTCGGCGATGGCCCGCAGCTGGGAATTGGAGCCGAACACCAGATCCACACGGCTGGCGCTCCAGCGGAGCTCGCCGCTGTGGCGATCGCGCCCCTCGAAAGCATCGGCCGCCGCCCCGGTGTCCCCCGTGGTAGTGGGTGCCCAGACGGTGGCCATGTCGAGCAGATTCACGAAGAAATCGTTGCGGAGCTGGCCGGGGCGGTGGGTGAACACCCCCTGGGGGTTGCCGCCGGTGTTGGCGCCCAGCACCCGCAGGCCTCCCACCAGCACCGTCATCTCCGGGGCCGAGAGGGTGAGCAGCTGGGCCCGATCGAGCAGCAGCTCCTCGGCCCGCACCGCAAAGGAGCGCTTCTGGAAATTGCGGAACCCATCGGCCTGGGGTTCGAGCACCGCAAACGAGTCCTCATCCGTGAACTCCTGGCTGGCATCGGCGCGGCCAGGCGTGAAGGGCACCACCACGGCATGGCCGGCCGCGCGGGCGGCGGCCTCCACCGCGGCAGCGCCCCCCAGCACGATCAGATCCGCCAGGGACACGCGCGTGCCATCGCTCTGGCTGGCGTTGAAGCGCTGCTGGCTGGCCTCCAGCACCGCCAGCACCCGGGCGAGCTGCTCGGGCTGGTTCACCTCCCAGCCGTTCTGCGGGGCGAGGCGGATGCGGGCGCCGTTGGCGCCGCCGCGCTTGTCGGAGCCGCGGAAGGTGGAGGCCGACGCCCAGGCGGTGGCCACCAGCTCGGCGGTGGTGAGGCCGGAGGCCAGCAGCTCGGCCTTGAGCGCCGCGATGGCGGGGGCCTGGATCAGGGGATGGTCCACCGCCGGGATCGGGTCCTGCCAGAGGAGATCCTCCGCGGGCACCTCGGGGCCGAGGTAGAGCACCTTCGGGCCCATGTCCCGGTGGGTGAGCTTGAACCAGGCGCGGGCGAAGGCATCGGCGAAGGCCTGCTGATCCTCGTGGAAGCGGCGGGCGATCGGCTCGTAGATCGGATCGAAGCGGAGCGAGAGATCGGCGGTGGTCATGATCGGCGGATGCCGCTTCGCCGGGTTGTGGGCATCGGGGATGAGGTGCTCCTCGCGCACATGCATGGCCTGCCATTGCCAGGCCCCGGCGGGACTCTTCACCAGCTCCCAGTCGTAGCCAAACAGCATCTCGAAATAGCCCCGATCCCAGGTGGTGGGATTGGGCTTCCAGGCCCCTTCGATGCCGCTGGTGATCGCATCGGCGCCCCTGCCTCTGCCGTGGCGGCTCCGCCAGCCCAGGCCCTGCTCCTCGAGGGAGGCCCCCTCGGGGCCCGGCCCCAGCAGCTCCGGATCGCCGGCGCCGTGGGCCTTGCCGAAGGTGTGGCCGCCGGCCACCAGGGCCACGGTCTCCTCGTCGTTCATGGCCATGCGGGCGAAGGTTTCGCGCACATCACGGCCGGAGGCCACCGGATCGGGCTGGCCGTTGGGACCTGCGGGGTTCACGTAGATGAGCCCCATCTGCACAGCGGCCAGGGGACTTTCGAGCTCGTGGGTCTCGGTGTGGCGCTCATCGCCCATCCAACTGGTCTCCCGGCCCCAGAAGATGTCCTCCTCCGGCTGCCACACGTCCACCCGGCCGCCCCCGAATCCGAAGGGGGTGAAGCCCATCGATTCGAGCGCGCAGTTGCCGGCCAGGATGATCAGATCGGCCCAGGAGATGTGGTTGCCGTATTTCTGCTTGATCGGCCAGAGCAGACGCCGGGCCTTGTCGAGGTTGCCGTTGTCGGGCCAGCTGTTCAGCGGCGCGAAGCGCTGGTTGCCGGTGCCGCCGCGGCCCTCGGCGGTGCGGTAAGTGCCGGCGCTGTGCCAGGCCATGCGGATGAACAGGCCGCCGTAGTGGCCCCAGTCGGCGGGCCACCAGTCCTGGGAGTCGGTCATCAGGGCATGGAGATCCCGCTTGAGGGCGGCGAAATCCAGCTGGCGGAAGGCGTCGGCGTAGTGAAAATCGGCCCCCAGGGGATTGGAGGCCGGCGCGTGCTGGTGAAGGATGGCCAGGTTCAGCTGCTCGGGCCACCAGGTGCGGTTGGAGGCATCCCCGGCGGCCGTGGCCGCACCGGCCCGTGCGGCGAACGGGCAACGGCTGATGGCAGTCATGAAAGCTCCTGCGGGAATCGAACGCTCTTCCCCTTCCGGACCGTAGTCAGCGGCTTCGGAGGGGGGAACGGCGCGTCACATCCCTTCAGGGCCGCACGGACCACCCGCGCATGCAGAACATGACCCGACCGGTGAACGAGCTGGTGCAGGCCTTCACCGCCGGCACCCTCCCCAGGCACGAGTGGACCCATCACGCCCATCTGACGGTGGGGCTGTGGCATGTCCTGCAGGCTCCGTCACCAGGGGAGGCGCTGGAAGCCCTCCGCCGGGGAATCCGCCGCTACAACGTGGCCACCGGCACCGAAAACACGGATTGCCAGGGCTACCACGAGACGATCACCCGGTTCTACGTGGGCCTCATCCAGCACTTCCTCCAGCACGCGGATCGCCGCCAACCGATCGATGCACTGGCGGCGGAGTTGATCGCCCGCCACGGCGAACGGTCGTTGCTCGGGCGCCACTACAGCCGCAAGCTGCTCGATTCCAGCGCCGCCCGCCTGCACTGGCATGAGCCCGACCGGCGCCCGCTGCCTGCGGCTCAGCCGCGCGGCACGTCGACCGAATCAAGCAACTCCGCCAGCGGCACGAACACATAGCCCTACTCCCGCAGATCGGGGATGATCCGGCGCAGGAGCCGCAGGGTGCGCTCGCTCAGGGCCGGGGTGTCGTGCAGCACCAGGATGCCGCCGGGATGGGCGTTGAAGCGCACGAACCAGCGCATCCATCCAAGCGGCGGCCGCAGGGTGTCCCAGGGGAAGATCGAAGCCAGCACCAGGCGATAGCCGCGCCCGCGCAGCCCCTCCACCATCCGCCGGTGAAACCACCCCTGGCCGGGGCGGCACCAACGGCCCACGGGCCGCTCCGGGGAAGCCGCCCGCTCGATCGCCTTCTGGGTATCGCGCAGCTGCTGCCGAAAATCCTCCTCCGTGAGCGCCGCAGCCCTCCCATCGCGCCAGAGGTGGTTGCCGAGCCCGTGGCCCTCCAGCAGCGCCCGCCGGGCAAAACTGGGGTCACGCTCCAGGTGGGAGCCGATCAGGAAGAAAGTGGTCGGCACCTCCAGTTCCTGCAACAGATCCAGCAGGGCGGCGGAGCCAGGCCCGCTCGGGCCATCGTCGATGGTGAGGGCCAGCCGCCGCTGCTGCGCCGGCCCGCAGAACACCACATCCGGATGGCGCCGGGCCAGCACGGTGCGGATCAGCAGCGACGGCAGCAGCAGGCCGAACACCACCAGGTCCAGCAGCACCGCCAGAGCCAGAACCAGCAGGGGGAGCTCCCTCAGACCACCGCGGCGGCCTGTTGCTGCTGGGCCAGCACCTCCTCCAGTCCCTCCAGATCCTTATCCGTGATCTTGGTCTGCATCGGGCAGTGCTTGGGTCCGCACATCGAGCAGAACTCGGCCTGCTTGTAGATGTCGGCCGGCAGGGTCTCGTCGTGATACTCCCGGGCCCGCTCGGGATCGAGGGAGAGATCGAACTGCCTGTTCCAGTCGAAGGCGTAGCGGGCGCGGCTCAGCTCGTCGTCGCGGTTGCGGGCGCCGGGGCGGTGGCGGGCGATGTCGGCGGCGTGGGCGGCGATCTTGTAGGCGATCAGGCCGTTGCGCACATCCTCCGGATTGGGCAGGCCGAGGTGCTCCTTGGGGGTCACGTA
This sequence comes from Synechococcus sp., assembly GCA_046081905.1. Taxonomy (GTDB): domain Bacteria; phylum Cyanobacteriota; class Cyanobacteriia; order PCC-6307; family Cyanobiaceae; genus CBW1002. The sequence goes on from JBJTWS010000143.1 coordinate 10,620, forward strand.
GCAGAGCATCGCGGTGCCGTACCAGCCGGCCATGGCGGCACCGATGGCGCTGGTGATGTGGTCGTAGCCGGGGGCGATGTCGGTCACCAGGGGGCCGAGCACATAGAAGGGCGCCTCGGCGCACTCCTCCATCTGCTTTTTCACGTTGAACTCGATCTGATCCATCGGCACATGGCCCGGACCCTCCACCATCACCTGCACGTCGTGCTGCCAGGCACGGCGGGTGAGCTCACCCAGGGTCTTCAGTTCGGCCAGCTGAGCCTCATCGGAGGCATCGTGCAGGCAGCCGGGACGCAGCGAATCCCCCAGGGAGAAGCTGCAGTCGTAGCGCTTGAAGATCTCGCAGATGTCGTCGAAGCGGGTGTAGAGGGGGTTCTGCTTGTGGTGATAGAGCATCCACTGGGCCAGGATGCCGCCGCCACGGCTCACGATGCCGGTGAGGCGTCCCTTCACCTTGGGCAGGTGCTCGATCAGCAGGCCGGCGTGGATGGTCTGGTAATCCACCCCCTGCTGGCAGTGCTTCTCGATGATGTGCAGGAAATCGTCTTCGCTGAGCTTCTCGATCGAGCCGTGCACGCTCTCGAGCGCCTGATACACCGGCACCGTGCCGATCGGCACCGGCGAGGCGTTGATGATCGCCGTGCGCACCTCATCGAGGTTCACGCCGCCGGTGGAGAGATCCATCACCGTGTCGGCGCCATACTTCACCGCCAGCTCGAGCTTCTTGAGCTCCTCGCTCACATCGCTGGCATTGGGCGAGGCGCCGATGTTGGCGTTCACCTTGCAGCTGCTGGCGATGCCGATCGCCATCGGCTCCAGATTGGGGTGATTGATGTTGGCGGGGATGATCATGCGGCCCCGCGCCACCTCCTCCATCACCAGCGATTCGGGCAGGTTCTCCCGCCTGGCCACATGGGCCATCTCCTCGGTCACCACCCCCTGACGGGCGTAGTGCATCTGGCTCACATTGGCTTGGCCTTTGCGCTTCTCGATCCAGACGCTGCGCATGACGGGCTACGGCGAAGGGGAAGGAACGGCCCCACCGGCTGTGGGTGGTGGGCAGTTCGGGGGCGCAGCGGGAGATGGTCTTCACGATCCGGCTCACTTCCCTGCGCCGGCATGACCCGGATCAGGTTCGGAGGGTGTGATCTCAGCCCCCAGACAGGGGCACCCCTAGTGACTTTGGAAACCTAGCAAGGCCGAAACGGGGTGGGCCGCCTCAGCCGGGCTGCAGCCCGTTCAGCGCCGCGGCCACCACCCGATGGTCGGGATCCTGCTGCAGCTCCACCAGCAGGGCCCGGGCCCGCGCGGCCGGCTCGGCATCAGCGGAGCCGGCGGGGTGCTGCACCAGCCGCCCCAGGATCTCGGCGCCCCCCACCCGCACGGTGCCGTCGGCATCGGCGATCGCCAGGCGGGCCAGCTCCAGCAGGTGCTCGTCGGGCATGTCGGCCTGTTCCGCGAGGGCCGAGAGGATGCTGCAGCGCACCAGCCACTGGTCGTCGGCCTCGAAGCTGCGGCGCAGCAGCGGCCAGGCCTCCGTCACCCCATGGCTCACCAGGGCATTGGCCGCCTCGGCGCGCACGTTGGGGTCCTCGTCGTGCTGGAGGGCGCGCACCAGGGCCTCGCGGCCCTCGGCGCTGCGCTTCACCCCGAGGCCGGCGCAGCTGAGGGAGCGGATCATGAAGGTGGTCTGCTCCAGGCCGAGCAGCAGCAGGGGCACCGCCTCCTCGGCCGGCAGCTCCCGCAGGCCCACCAGGGCCGGCATGGCCCGGCTGGGGTCGCCGGAGGCGATCGCCTCGCGGCGGGCATCGAGATCGAGGGGTTCAACCATGCCCCTGTCCTAGGTCACGCAGGAGCTGGGCGCGGCGCCTTCGCCGCCCCACCACCGCCGACACCTGCAGACCCACGCCGATCAGCAGGGCCGGAATCGCCTGCAGCCGGTCGCTGCCGGGGCGCAGCAGCAGGGCCGCCAGCGCCAGCAGGATCAGCAGCATCGACGAGAGCGCCAGCAGGGTGCGCAGGGTCCGCTCGGAGGAGGCGCTCATGCCGGCGGATCCGGCGCCCCCTGCCGTTCCATCCAGCGCAGCAGCGACAGGGTGAGCACCTTCACCCCCACCGCCAGGGAGCCCTCATCGGGCGCGAAGGTGTTGCTGTGCAGCGGTGTGCAGCCCTGGGGTCCGGCCACCCCCAGACGAAACATGGTGCCGCGGGTACCGTGCTGCAGTTCGGCAAAGTCCTCGGCGCCGAGGGAGGGCTGCTCCAGCCAGCGCACCTGCTCGCGGCCCAGCAGTTCGGTGGCGGCCTCCGCCACCAGATCGGTGAGTTCGGGATCGTTGTGCACCGGCGGTGAGATGCAGCGATAGCGCACCCGCGCCTCGCCGCCATGGCCCTGGCAGAGGGCGTGCACCGTGTCCTCGATCCAGCCGGGCAGCTGGGCGTGCAGCTCCAGATCAAGGCAGCGCACCGTGCCCAGCAGGCGCACGTGGTCGGCGATGACGTTGAAGGCCTTGCCGCCCTCGATCCGCCCGAAGCTCACCACCACCGGGTGCAGCGCATCGAGGCGGCGGCTGATCGCCTCCTGCAGGCCGCTCACCACCCGCGCCGCAATCCAGATGGCATCGGTGCTCTGGTGGGGCCGCGCCCCGTGCCCCCCCTCGCCGAGCACCTCCACCTCCAGCTCGCCGGCCGCAGCCGTGAGGCTGCCCCAGCGCACCCCCACCGTGCCCACCGGCAGGCTGGGGAACACATGCACGCCGAAGAGGGCCTGCACCCCCTCCATCGCCCCATCGGCCCGCATCCAGGCCGCACCCTGGGCCGTTTCCTCCGCCGGCTGGAACAGCAGCCGCACCCGCGCCGGCAGCCGCTCCGCCAGGGGCGCCAGCAGCCGCGCCACGCCGAGCCCCACGGTGGTGTGGAGGTCGTGGCCACAGGCGTGCATCAGGCCCTGGCGGGTGGAGGCGTAGTCGAGGCCGGTGCGCTCCTCCACCGGCAGGGCGTCCATGTCCACCCGCAGGGCCACCAGGGGCACCTCCGGCCCCTCGGGCCCCAGCTCCGCCAGCACGCCGGTGCGGCCCACCCCCTCCCGCACGAGCCAGCCCCAGCGGCGCAGCTCGCCCGCCACCAGGGCGGCGGTCTGCTGCTCATGGCCGCTCAGCTCCGGGTGGCTGTGCAGATGGCGCCGCAGCTGGATCAGCTCCGGCAGAACGTCGGCGAGTTCTCGCTCCAGGCCCAGGGCCTGCCAGTCGGCCAGCGGATGGGTGGCGAGGGGCGTCAGCATCGGCACACGTTCAGGAAACCAGGGCCAGGAACTGCGCCAGAGCCTGCACGGGTTCCGGTGGCCAGCGCCGTATCCGCAACAGCCATTCTTCCTGGCGATAGCGCGGATCGAGACCCGAAGCCGCCGCCCAGTGGCTCTCGGCCTCCCCCCGGGCGCCCACCCGCCAGAGGAGGGCGGTGAGGCCGGCGCGGGCATCGGCGAAGAGCGGATAGCGCAGGATCAGCTGCCGCAGCTGCTTCTCGGCCGCCTCCAGATCGCCCAGCTGGAAGGCGGCCAGGGCGGCGCTGGAGCGGGCCATCGCGAACCCCGGCCGGGCGGCGCTGGCGGCCTCGAAGCACTGGCGGGCGGCGGCCCAGTCGCCCTCGGAGCCGCGCACGTTGCCGAGGTTGTAGAGGGCGGAGGCGTCCGCCGGATCGCGCTGCAGGATCCAGTCGTAGTCGGCGGCGGCGGCCTCCCACTGCTGCAGCGCCTCCTCGGCGGTGCCGCGGTTGAGGTGTGGGTCGGGGTTGGCGGGATCGAGGGCCATCGCCTCGCCCTGGTCGGCGATGGCGCCCTCGGCATCCCCCAGGGCCAGGCGCACGTTGCCGCGGTTGCTCCAGGCGGCGGCCTGGGCCGGGTCCTGCTCCAACACCACATCCCAGAGGGGCAGGGCCTCGGCGAAGCGCCCCTCCCGGCTGGCCGCCAGGGCCCGCTCGAAAGAGGCCGGCAGGGACTCAGACGCGGCGGCCCGGGCCGGCAGGGGCAGCAGCAGGATCAGGGCCAGGGCCGCAACCAGCACCGCCAGGGCGGTGGCGAGGCCGCGGATGAATCTCTGGGCCAGCGGAACCGTCATGGCGCCAGCCCCGCGGCGAGGTGATCGCGGCCGCTGCCGGTGAGCATCCGGCCCCGCGGGGTGCGCTGCAGGAAGCCCAGCTGCAGCAGGTAGGGCTCCACCACCGCCTCGAGGGTGGCGGGATCCTCGCCGAGGCCGGCCGCCAGGGTTTCGAGACCCACCGGCCCGCCTCCGTAGCCCTCCAGCAGGAGCTGCAGCAGCCGCCGGTCGCTGGCATCGAGGCCGCGGCCGTCCACCCGGTGCAGCCGCAGGGCCCGGTCCACCAGGGCCGCATCGATGCGCGCCTGGCCCGCCACGGCCGCCACATCCCGCACCCGGCGCAGCAGCCGGTTGGCGATGCGGGGGGTGCCGCGGCAGCGGCGCGCCACCTCCAGGGCCGCCTCGGCCTCCAGCTCCAGCTCCAGCAGCGCCGCGGCCCGCTGCACGATGGCCTGCAGGTCCGGCAGGTCGTAGAACTCCAGCCGCTGGATCAGCCCGAAGCGATCCCGCAGCGGCGAGCTGAGGGCCCCGGCGCGGGTGGTGGCCCCCACCAGGGTGAAGGGCACCACCGGCAGGCTGCGGGTGCGGGCCGAGGGGCCCTTGCCCACGGTGAGATCGAGGCGGAAGTCCTCCATGGCCGGGTAGAGGATCTCCTCCGCCACCCGGTTGAGGCGGTGGATCTCATCGATGAACAGCAGGTCGTGGGGCTGCAGGTTCACCAGCAGCCCCACGATGTCGCGCGGGCGCTCCAGGGCCGGCGCACTGGTGATGCGGCAGCGCACCCCCAGCTCCTCCGCCAGCACAAGGGCCATGGTGGTCTTGCCGAGGCCCGGCGGACCGTGGAGCAGCACGTGGTCGAGGGGTTCGCCGCGGCGGCGGGTGGCCTCCACCGCGATCGCGAGCACCTGCTTGAGCTCCCCCTGGCCGATGTACTCCGCCAGCCGCCGCGGTCGCAGCCCATCCTCGCGGGGCTGGGCGGCGGCCTCCTCCCGCTGCTCGGCGGCATCCACCAGCCGCGGCCCCCGGGGGGCGGCACCTGCGCCGGAGGAGACGATCGCCATGGGTGGAGGGTACCGGCCGCTGCCTAGGGTCGGGGAGCAGGCGACACGCAGAGGACAGGCGGCAGGGGGATGGCGAAGGGCGCGGGCAAGAAGGAGGCCAAGGCCCGGCGCGACGCCGCCAACCGGCTGCTGGCGGACAACCGCTTCGCGCGCCACCAGTACGAGATCCTCGAAACCCTCGAGTGCGGCATCGAGCTGCTGGGCACGGAGGTGAAATCGGTGCGGGCCGGCCAGGCGAACCTGCGCGACGGCTTTTGCCTGATCCGGGGCGGCGAACTGCAGCTGCACAACGTGCACATCTCCCCCCACAGCCACGCCGGCCGCTTCTTCAACCACGACCCTCTGCGGGTGCGGCGGCTGCTGGCCCACCGCCGCGAGATCGACAAGCTGCGCGGCGCCCTCGAGCAGAAGGGCCTCACCCTGATCCCGTTGAACCTGCACCTGAAGGGCTCCTGGATCAAGGTGACCCTCGGGCTGGGCAAGGGCCGCAAGCTGCACGACAAGCGCCACGAGGAGAAGCGCAAGCAGGAGGCCAAGGAGGCCCGGGCGGCGATCGCCCGGCTCTAGGGCGCGGCGCTCAAGGGGGCGCGCCGCGGGGATCCGGGTTCAGCGAGCGTCCTCCGGTGGGGGCGGCGGCTCGGGGGGCGTGGCGGGGCGCACGGGCGCCGCAGGGGCGGAGGGGCTCGGAGCCCCGGGGTCCTGGGCCTGGGGAGTGGCCGGTGGCTCGGCGGCGGGAGCCTCGGGGCCCGGTTCGGCCGGGGTCGGCTCCGCGGCGGGTGGGGGCGGATCGGCCCGCAGGGAGAGGGTGATCGGCGCCGCCGATAGGCCCTCGTTCGTCACCAGCAGCTGCACGGGCGAGCGGGGCTGGGAGGGCAGGCTCACCACCCGCAGGGGTCCGCGGGACTCCAGCAGGCTGCCGTCGGCGGCGAACACCATCATCTGCATCAGCGGCGAGCCGTTCACCCCCAGCACCAGCCGGTGGCCCGGCGGCAGCTGAATCGGGAACAGACGCGCCCCGCCCGCCTCCACATCGGCGGTGAGGGCCTGCACCTCCTGGGAGCGGGTCTGGATCGGCTCGATCCGCATGCCGGCCAGGCGCTGCTCGGCGGCGGCGTACCAGAGCTGGCGAAAGGGCTCGGGCGGAATCTCGGTGCCGGCGCGGCCGGGCAGCAGGTTCTGGGCACTGGCGGACACCAGCTGCCGCAGCACCGGTGCGCTGATCCCCTGGGCCACCAGGGCCCGCTGCCGTTCCTGCCAGTCGGAGGCGCTGTAGCTGCCGAGGCGGCGACGCACCTCCAGGGGCAGCTGCTCCACCCGCGCCAGCCACTCCTCGGCCAGCTCGTTCCACACCTTGCGCAGGGGGGCGTCCTCGGGGCCGTCGCCGGGCAGCCGGCCGCGCCGCTCGGGGAACTGGGCCAGCAGGCTGGCGTCCACCAGCCGCAGGAACCAGCCGCGATCCACCTGCATCGCCCGCAGACGGTTGAGCAGCTGCTGGCGCTGATCCACCTCCTCGGGGGGCAGGCTGCCGGGGGCGGACAGACCCACCTGGGGCAGGGCCGGCCCGGAGGTGCGGCCGCGGCTGAGCCACCACCAGCCGGCGGCGGTGCCCACGATGGCGGAGAGCACCAGGGCGAGCACCACCGGCCAGACGCCGTTCTCCACCTCCTCCTCCTTGATCTCCTGGCGGCTGCGGGGACGGGCGGGGGGCGGGGCTCCGGCGGCCGCCGCGGCGAGGGGGGGCAGGGCCACCGCTGCGGCTGCGACTGGCGCGGGCGCTGCAGCCGCGGCAGGGGCTGGGGCTACCGGGGGCTCCGGCGCAGGGTCCGGGGCCGGCACGGGCACGGGCGCAGGCGGCACCACCAGCGCCACCGTGCGGTCGGCCCGGGGCACCGGGCCCGTGCTGTCGGGCATCGGCGCGGCCTGCAGCGCCTCGAGGGCCGCGGCGGCCCCGGCGAAGCGATCCGCCGGCTCCAGGGCCAGCAGCCGCTCGAGACAGCGGCGCAGCTCCGGCTCGCCATCGAGGGCCGGGGGCCAGCGCCACTCCAGGGTGGGGGGATCCAGCAGGGCAGCCGGCCCCTCGCCGCTCAGCAGCACCAGCGCGGTGACCCCGAGGGCGTGCAGATCCATCCAGGCCTCGGCGGTCGCCCCGGCGGCCCGCTCCGGCGGGGCATAGCCCGGGGTGGCGACGCGGCCGCCGGCCACCAGGCCGAAATCGAGCAGCACCGGCAGCCCATCGCGCTCGCGACGCAGCAGGTTGGCGGGGCAGAGATCGCCGTGGATCAGCCCCTGGCCCTGCAGGGCTACCAGCACCGGCAGCAGCTGGCGCAGCAGCAGCAGCACCTCGCCGCAGCCGAACACCAGCTGCCGCGCCGCCCGGGCCTCCTGCAGTTCCCGGTAGGTGCGGCCGTCCTGCCACTCCCGCACCAGCCAGAGGTCGCCCCCCTCCTCGATCGCCGCCCCGAAGCGCGGCACCTGTGGATGCAGCACCCCCTGCAGCTGCCCCCAGCGCTCCCGGGCCGCCGGCTGGTCGATGGCGGGGCCCAGCTGCCGCAGGGCAATGGGTGCGCCAGCGGCCAGGTCGTCGCTGGCGCGCCAGAGGGCCCCCTGGGGAGCGGCGGGATCGGCGCTGAGGCAGCGCTCCAGCCGGTAGCGGCCGCCGATGGAGCGGCCGGGCACCGGCGCGGAATCGGGGGGGAGTTCCATCAGGACGGGGATGGGGCGCCGTCGCGGAGCGGCTGCCGCAGCCCGCGGCTCTCCAGCCAAGCGCGGTCGTAGAGGCGCGAACGGTAGCGATCCCCGCCATCGCACAACACCGTGACGATCCGGTGCCCCGGCCCGAGGCGGCGGGCGGTTTCCACGGCCGCGGCCACGTTGATGCCCACCGAGCCGCCGAGGAAGAGGCCCTCGCGCCAGAGCAGGCGGTAGATGGTGTCGAGGGCGGCCTGGTCGTCGACCCGCACCGCATCGTCGATCGGGGCGCCCTCCAGGTTGGCGGTGACGCGGCTGTTGCCGATGCCCTCGGTGATGGAGCTGCCCTCGGCCCGCAGTTCACCGGCGGTGGCCCAGCTGTAGAGGGCACTGCCGTGGGGATCGGCAAGCACGCAGCGCACGGCGGGGTTGCGCTCCTTCAGGTAGAGGGCCACGCCGGCGTAGGTGCCGCCGGTGCCGGTGGCCGCCACCCAGGCATCCACCGTGCCCTCGGTCTGCTCCCAGATCTCCGGGCCGGTGGTGTTGTAGTGGGCGCGGCGGTTGGCCAGGTTGTCGAACTGGTTGGCCCACACGGCGCCGGGGGTTTCGGCGGCGATGCGGCCGGAGAGCTTCACGTAGTTGTTGGGGTCGCGGTAGGGCACCGCCGGCACGGTGCGCACCTCCGCCCCGAGGCTGCGCAGCAGGCCGATCTTCTCCGCCGACTGCGTATCCGGGATCACGATCAGCGCCTTGTAGCCGCGGGCATTGCAGAGGTGGGTGAGGCCGATGCCGGTGTTGCCCGCCGTGCCCTCCACCACGGTGCCGCCGGGCTGCAGCAGCCCCTCCGCCTCCGCCTCCTGCAGGATCCCCAGGGCCGCGCGGTCCTTCACCGAGCCGCCGGGGTTCATGAACTCGGCCTTGCCGAGGATGTCGCAGCCGGTGAGCTCGCTGAGGGCGTGCAGACGGATCAGGGGGGTGTGGCCGACAGCGCCCACGAACCCCTCGGTGATACGGCTCATGGCCTCCGCCCGCTCCAACAACAGTGCTGTGGGCGGATCGTAGGCAACTCCCTAGGGTCGGCCCAGATGGCGCGGCAGCGATGGCACCCCGGACGGCCACGGCGAGCGGGGGGCGGGAGGCCCTGCGGGAGCGGCTGCTGGCCGTCCGTGTGGGCAGCGAGGCGCTGATCGAGCCGCTCGAACCCGAGGACCTCTGCCTGCAGGGCATGGCGGATGCCAGCCCGCCCAAGTGGCACCTGGGCCACACCACCTGGTTCTTCGAGGAGTTCCTGCTGCGCCCCCACGACCTCGGCACCGAGGCGCCGGGGCAGTGGCGCTACCTGTTCAACAGCTACTACGACGCCGTGGGGGAACGGCATCCGCGCCCCCGGCGGGGACTGCTCAGCCGCCCGCCGATCGCGGAGGTGCTCCGCTGGCGGCGCCAGGTGGACGCCGCCCTCAAGACCCTGCTAAAGCGGCCCGATTCCCCGGAGCCGTTGCTGGAACTCGGCCTGCAGCACGAGCAGCAGCACCAGGAGCTGCTGCTGATGGACCTGCTCGACGGCTTCAGCCGCAACCCCCTCGAGCCGGCCTACCGCGGCGGGGACGAGGCCAGTGGGCCGGAGGCCCTCTACCGCCGCCGCAGCCGCGAGCGCAGCCTTGCGCCCGGCCCCGCCGGGACCGGGGCGCTGCACTGGCTCCCCCACCCCGGCGGCCTGGTGGCGATCGGCCATCCGCCGGCCGACACCGGCCCCGGAGCTGGTTCCGGCGGCTTCGCCTTCGACAACGAGGGGCCGCGCCACCGCGTCTGGCTGGAGCCCTTCGCCCTTGCCTCCCGGCTGGTGAACAACGCCGAGTACGCCGCCTTCCTCGCCGACGGCGGCTACCGCCGGCCGGAGCTGTGGATGAGCGAGGGCTGGGCCGTGGTGCAGGAGCGCGGCTGGTGCGCACCCCGCTACTGGCGGGGGGAGGAGGAGTTCACCCTGGCGGGGCGGCAGCCGCGCGATCCGCAGGCGCCGGTGCGGCACCTCAGCTGGTTCGAGGCGGATGCCTACGCCCGCTGGGCCGGGGCGCGCCTGCCCAGCGAGGCCGAATGGGAGGTGGTGGCCGCCGCCGGCGGGCTGGCCCAGGCCCATGGGCTGCTGTGGCAGTGGACCGGCACCCCCTACCGCCCCTACCCCGGCTTCCAGCCGGCCGCCGGGGCCGTGGGGGAATACAACGGCAAGTTCATGAGCTCCCAGATGGTGCTGCGCGGCAGCGCCTTCCTCACCCCCGAGGGCCACGGGCGGCTCAGTTACCGCAACTTCTTCCCCCCCGCCAGCCGCTGGATGGCCGCCGGCCTGCGGCTGGCCCGCGATGGCGCCGCCGGCACCGCAACCCCATGAACCGCAACCCCTGCCGCCCCACGGTGCTGGATCTGCACCCCGCCCCGGCCGACATGGCGGCCCTGGTGCTGGAGGGCATGGCCCGCCGGCCGCGCCAGCTGCCCGCCTGGCTGCTCTACGACGCCGAGGGCTCCCGCCTGTTCGAGGCGATCTGCGAGCAGCCGGAGTACGGCCTCACCCGCACCGAGGTGGCCCTGCTGGAGAGCCACGCCGCCGCCATCGCGGCCGCCCTGGGGCCACCGCCACCGGTGGTGCTGGAGTTCGGGGCCGGCAATGCCCGCAAGGCGGGTCCGCTGCTGGAGGCGCTGCAGCCGCCCGCCTACGTGGCCCTCGACATCAGCCGCAGCGCCCTGGAGCACACCTGCGGCGCCCTGCAGGAGGCCCACCCCCGCACCCGGGTGCTGGGGGTGTGCTGCGACTACGTCGCCCAGCCCCGTCTGGCGCTGCCGCCGGAGCTGGCGGGGCTGCCGAGGCTGGGCTTCTACCCCGGCAGCTCGATCGGCAATTTCGCGCCCGCCGAAGCCCGGGAGATGCTGCGGCAGTTCGCCCGCCTGCTGGGCCCGGGCGGGCGGCTGCTGATCGGCATCGACCAGCCCAAGGAGGCGGCGCGGCTGGAGGCGGCCTACGACGATGCCGCCGGCATCTCCGCCGCCTTCGCCCTCAACCTGCTGACCCGCCTGAACCGCGACCTGGGCGGGAGCTTCGATCCTGCCCGGTTCCGCTATGAGGCCCGCTGGCAGCCCGAGGAGAGCCGGGTGGCCATGGCCCTGGTGAGCCGGCTGCCGCAGACGGTGCAGCTGGCGGGCCGCTCCTGGCCGTTCGCGGCGGGCGAACCGCTGATCACCGAATACAGCGTGAAGTACACGCCGGAGGCCTTCCTGGAGCTGGCCGCCGCCGCCGGCTGGCGGGGCCGGCGGCGCTGGAGCGATCCCGCCGGCGACCTGTCGCTGCACCTGCTGGTGCAGGCAGACTCGGGGGCAGCAGCAGCCGAGCGGCAGCCATGAGTCGGGAGGAACAACGGGCGGCGATGCGCCGGGTGCGTGAGGGCCTGATCGAGGAGCTGGAAACCCTGTATCACCAGGCCTTCGATCGCATCAGCGAGGTGGACCTGGGCGAGGGGGCCGTGGCGCGGCTCACCCAGCTGCTGCTGCGCTCCCGCGAGGCGGCGATCACCCCGCTGCAGGAGGAGATCGAGGCGCCCCTGATCACCCGGGCCCCCGGCGAGGCCGCGCCGGCCGAACCCTCATGAGCCGCAGCTGGTTCGACGACCTCGAGGCTCGGCTGGAGCAGCAGCTGAACGAGTTTCTGCGGGCCAACCCGGAGCAGGAGGCGCGTCTGGCGGAGCAGGAGCAGCTGGAGCGCCGCGAGGAGCTGCGCCGCCGCCGGCTTGCCCTCACGGCCCAGGCCGAGCGGAGCCGCCAGGAGCTGCTGCGGCTGGCGGCGGAGATCCGCCAGTGGCAGGAGCGCACGGGCCGGGCCCGGGCGGCGGGCGCCACGGAGCTGGCGGAGCGGGCCGCCCGCCACGGCGAGGAGCTGATGGAGCAGGGGCGGCGCCGCTGGGAGGAACTGGCGGCCCTGGGGCAGGCCTTCGCGGCCAACGAGGCGGCCCTGGAGGAACTGAACCAGGCGCGTCCGGCCACGGGCACCGGCGGAGGGCCGCGCGTCGGGAGCACGGCGGCGGCACCCGGGCCCGAGGCCAGCCCCGCGGGCGCCCCGAACCCGGACACCCTCGAGGCCGACTGGGCCGCCTTCGAGACGCGCCAGGAGCTGGAGGCGCTCAAGCGCCGTTCCGGCGGGAGCGGTTAGGGGCGGTGGGCCGCCGCGGGGCTGGGCTCAAGCGCTCACTTCTTGGGTTCAGGGGGAACCAGGCTCACGCCTTCGGGCGGCGGGGTGGGGTCGGGATCGGCAATCAGCATGTGCTGCAGCACGATCTCGGGGCGTTCACTGTCGCGCCAGCGGATCCGGTAGGCCGGCATCTTGGTGCCCCGGCTGGTGGTCTGCTCCACCGGTTCCATTACCCAACCCCGGCGCGAACGGCCCTGGGGGTTGCGCTTGACCACCGCATCCGCGTGTTTGAAGCGGAATCCGACGCGCTCACCGCTCATGGGCTGGGGGAGATTGCCTACGTGGGGTCATTATCCCATTGCACCGGTTAGCACCCGGCCGCGGCCTCCGCCAGGGGGGTCGCCGCGGTGGCCCGGGGCTCGGGGCGCAGCAGCGGAAAGGCGATCACATCGCGGATCGAGGGGCTGTCGGTGAGCAGCATCACCAGCCGGTCGATGCCGATGCCCAGGCCGCCGGTGGGGGGCATGCCCACCTCGAGGGCGTGGAGGAAGTCCTCGTCCACCTCCTGGGCCTCCAGGTCGCCCGCGGCCTTGCGGGCCTGCTGGGCTTCCAGCCGCTGCCGCTGATCCACCGGATCGATCAGCTCGCTGAAGGCGTTGGCGGTTTCCCGCCCCACGATGAACAGCTCGAAGCGCTCCACCATCCCGGGCTTGCTGCGGTGGGGCCGCGCCAGGGGCGAGTTCTCCACCGGGTAATCCAGCACGAAGGTGGGCTGGATCAGCTGCTCCTCCACCCGCTGCTCGAAGGCCTCCACCAGCAGGCGGCCCACCGAGTCCGCCAGGGCGGGCACCTCGAGGCCGCAGGCCTCCATCGCCCCGGCAGCCTCCGCCCGGCTGGCGAAGGCGGTGAAGTCGAGCCCGGTGGCCTCCTGCACCAGTTCGTGCATCGTGGCCCGGCGCCAGGGAGGCGTGAGGTCGATCTCCGTGCCCTGGTAGTGGATCCGGGTGGTGCCGCAGACCTGCTCCGCCACATGGGTGATCAGCTGCTCGGTGAGCGCCATCATGTCGGTGTAGTCGGCGTAGGCCTGGTACACCTCGATCGAGGTGAACTCGGGGTTGTGGCGGGTGCTCACCCCTTCGTTGCGGAAGATCCGGCCCAGCTCGTACACCCGCTCGAAGCCCCCCACCACCAGCCGCTTGAGGTGCAACTCGGTGGCGATCCGCAGGGTGAGGGGCAGGTCGAGGGCGTTGTGGTGGGTCTCAAACGGCCGGGCATCGGCGCCCCCGGGCTGGCTCTGCAGCACCGGCGTCTCGATCTCGAGGAAGCCGCGCTCATCCAGCCAGCGGCGCATGGCGCTCACCGCCCGGGCGCGGCGGCGGAAGGTCTCGCGGGTGTGGGGCGACACGATCAGATCGAGGTAGCGCTGCCGGTAGCGCTTCTCCACATCGGCCAGGCCATGCCACTTGTCCGGCAGGGGCTGGAGGCTCTTGCTGAGCATCCGCCAGCGGCGCACCTTCACCGAGAGCTCGCCCCGGTCGGTGCGGCGCAGGCTTCCCTCCACACCGATCAGATCGCCCGCATCCACCAGGGTGGTGAGCGAGCGGAAGCCGTCGGGATCGGCGGCCTCAGGGCCCTCGAGGGTGGCCTTCTCCAGGAAGAGCTGGATCGTGCCGCTCTGGTCCGCCAGGGTGAAGAAGGCCAGCTTGCCCATCACCCGGCGGGTCATCACCCGGCCCGCCACCGCCACGGCCACGTCGCGCTCCTGGCCTTTGGGCAGATCGGCATGGGCCTCCTGCAGCTCCGCGGTGCTGTGGCTGGGCTCGAAGCGCAGGGCGTAGGGCCCCTGGCCGAGGGCCTCGAGGGCCCGGGCTTTCTCGAGGCGGGTCTCGCGCAGATCCGACACGGACGGAGGAAAGTCAGGTGGGAGCCATCCTGCAGGAGCGACCCCCGCAGGGGCGCCGTGTCCTCAGCCGGCGGCGGCCATGCCGGCATCGCCCATGCGCTGGGAGGCGTAGCCGGTGCCCCGCACCGTGAGGATCAGCTCGGGGTTGCGGGGATCGGGCTCGAGCTTGCCCCGCAGCCGTGCCACGTACACATCCACCACCCGCAGGTCGGCGGCGCGGCGGGGCGGATAGCCCCAGAGCTGCTCGAGGATCTCGGCGCGGGGCACCACCCGGCCGGGTTCGCGGAACAGCAGCTCCAGCAGGCTGAATTCGGTGTATGTGAGGGCGATGCGCTCGCCGTCGCGGGTCACTTGGCGGCGGTTGGTGTCCACCACCAGATCGCCGAGGCGCAGCACGCCGCTGCCCACGGGCAGATCGCGGGGTTCATTGCCGGCAGAGCCGCGGCCCACCCGCCGCAGGATCGTGGCCACCCGGGCCTCGAGTTCCTTGGGGCTGAAGGGCTTGGGCAGGTAGTCGTCGGCGCCGAGATCCAGGCCCGCCACCCGCTCGGCGATGGCATCGAGGGCCGAGAGGAAGATGATCGGCACGCAGGACTCGGCCCGCAGGCGGCGGCACACCGCAAAGCCGTCCAGCTTCGGCATCATCACGTCGAGCACCACCAGATCGGGCTGCTCCTGGTGGAAGAGGGCCAGGGCCTCCTCGCCGTCCTCGGCGCACACCACGCGGTAACCCGCCAGCTGGAGCCGCATCACCAGCACCCGGCGCACCGCCGCCTCGTCGTCCACCACCAGAAGGGTGGCGCGGGGCTCCCACGGGGGCTGCCTGTCGGATCGACCGTCGGGAAACGCCTCACCCTGCTGCGGACGCTGCTGGGGCTGGAGCTCCAGGGGCATGGGCCGCCTTCACGGTGAAGAATCGCAACCCTACCTGCCCACTTTCCCCCGGAACGCACCCTGGCCGCCCCTGGAAGCCCCCCGGGAGCCAGATTTAAGGTTTTCTGCGGAAAGCGTGGGCACCGCGCCTCAGGGCCAGCGGGCCTCGGCGTAGCGGTTCCACTCCCGCTCCGCCTCCGCCAGGGCTGTATCGCTGCTGCCCTGGCCCAGCATCGCCCGCTGCAGGTGCGTGTACAGGATCGACTGCAGCCGCTTCACGCCGGGGCTGGCCCCCACCAGAACCCGGGCCCGGCCGAGGGTGTCGGCGGAGAGACGGCGGGCCTGGAGCACCAGCCGCTCCTGGCGATCGCCCGGCTGCTCCTGGGTCAGTTCCTGCTCCAGCTGCTCCAGGGCAGCGGTGGCCGAGGGCAGCACCCGCGCCTGCCGGGCGAACGCCAGCTGGTTGGTGGCGTCGGTGAGGGAGAGGGCGAAGCTGAGCGCCTCCTTGGGCAGGCGGCTCTGGCGGGGCACCGCCAGGTTCATCACCGCCATGTTGGCCTCGCCGCCGGCGCCGGTGAGCGGCGGGAAGGGGGCCGTCACGGCGGCGATGCCCGGGGCGTTGGTCTGGATGCTGCGCAGGAACTCGGCGCCGCTGGCCACCTGGGCGAGCTCGCCGCTCTGGTACAGCTCGATCGCGCGGCGGTAGCCCTGGCTCACCACCTCCCGCGGCAGCAGGCCGCGGCGGTAGAGATCGGTCCAGAAGGCGAAGGCCCGCCGGCCCGCGGGGCTGTTGAAGGCCGCGCGCTGGCGGCCGTCGAGCAGCTGCACCCCCACCTGCACCATCGACTCCATCAGCTCGGCCGAGTCGTCGGGCACCACCGTCACGAAGAGGGCGTAGCGGCCGGTGCGGCGCCGTACCGCTTCGGCGTAGGCCGGCACCTCCTCCCAGCGGCGGGGGGGCCGGTCGTAGCCGGCCTTCGCCAGCAGATCGCGGTTGGCCAGGGTGATGCGGGCCGTGAGATACCAGGGCACGGCGAACTGGCTGTCGCCGCCGCCCGGCCCCGGCAGCCGGCCGGCTCCCCAGGCCCCGGGGAGATAGGCGGCGGCGGCCTCCGGCGGCAGCAGCGGATCGAGGGGCAGCAGGCCGCCCTTGCTGGCCAGGTTCGCCGCGAAGAGGGGGTTGAGGTTCACCACATCCGGCGCCCTGCGGGCGAACACCGCTGCCAGCAGCTTGCGTTCCACCGAACTCCAGGGCAGATCGGTCCAGCGCACCCGCACCCCCGGGTTACGGCTCTCCCAGCGGGCGATCACGCCGCGGATGTGGTCGTTGAACTTGGGCGCCAGATCCAGGGTCCAGAACTGGATCTCCCGGCCCGGAGGCCGCGCGGGGCCGCAGGCCGCCAGGGCCAGGCTGCTGCCGAAGCCCAGCAGCAGGGTCCGGCGCGGCAACCGCGGGGCGCGGCCGCGCCGGGGATCGCCGGGGGTGGAGGCAGCGGGCGGCGCCATCGGCTCAGCTCCGCAGGGTGGAGGATTGCTGCCGCCAGAGCAGCAGCAGCAGCGAACAGAGCATCGGGGCCAGCAGAGCGGTGAGCAGGGTCTGCGCCAGCAGCGTATGCAGCCCCGCAGCCAGCAGGTCGCGCAGCTGCCAGCCGGGGATGGCGAAGAGGGCGGGATCCACGCCGAGGTCGGTGGCGGCGGCTACGGCCATGGTCTGGGCCATCGGCTCCACCGGACGGCGGGCCAGCAGGGCGAACTGGATCCAGAGGGTGAGGTTCAGCAGCAGGCTGCCGAGCAGGGCCAGCAGGCCGAGGCTGAAGCTGCGCTCGATCGGGCGGCCGCGGCGGCCGATCCGCCCCCACCACCAGCCCAGCAGCAACAGGGCGGGGATCTGGCTCACCGGGCCGGCATGGAGCGCATCCAGCAGGAGCCCCAGCCCCAGCCCCGCCAGGGCGCCGGACACGGGCCCATCCACCAGGCTCCAGGGCAGCAGCCAGAGCACCGCCCAGCTGGGGGCCACCCCCGCCAGCTTCAGCCAGGCGGGCGAGACCAGCACCAGCCAAGGCACCAGCAGCCCCGTGGCCACGCACCAGCGCTGGTGATGCAGACGGGCCATCAGGAGGGCTGGCGGCGGATCACCTGCACCCAGTCCACCGCATCCACGGGCGCACTGAGCTGCACCACCGCCTCCGGCGCCGGCACGGCCTTGTCATTCACCGACTGCACCACCCCCACCGTGAGGTTGGGGGGCACCAGGGTGCTGGCCGGCGACGACACCACCACATCCCCCGGCCGCACCTGGGGATCCTTCTCCAGGAAGCGCAGCAGCGGGCGGCTGGTGCCCACCCCGGTGAGCAGCCCATGGCGCTGGGTGCGGCCCACCCACACCCCCACATGGCTGCGGGGATCGGTGAGCAGGATCACGGTGGCGCTGGTGGGGGTGACGGTCCCTAGGCGGCCGATCAGACCGCCGGGGGCGAGCACCGCGTCGCCGATCTGCAGGCCCGCCAGGGAGCCGCGGCCGATCAGCAGCTGCTGCCACCAGCCGGCGGGTTCGCGGGAGATCACCGGCGCCGTGATCCGCGTGTCGGCGCTGCGCTGCAGATCCAGCAGACCGCGCAGACGGCGGTTGTCCTGCTCGAGCTGGGCCAGGCGTGCCTGGGTGTCGAGCTGCTGGGCCGAGCGCAGCCATTCCGACTGGGCCGTTCCCGGCCAGAAGGGACGGCTGAGCAGGGCGTAGAGATCGCTGAAGAGGGCCCCCTTGCTGAAGCGGATGGCGCCGAGGGCGAGGAACAGCAGCAGCCAGGGGGTGGCCTGCTGGACCAGGCGGAGCGAGGGAAGCCGAGGCCAGCGGAGGGCCGGCAGCGGCATCAGACGGTGGCGCGGGCGAAGTCGGGCGTGTCGAGCACCCGTTCCAGTCGCTTGTAGTCCTCCAGGACCATGCCGCAGCCGTTCACCACGCAGAGCAGGGGCTCCTCGGCCACGTGGGTGAGGATGCCGGTCTCGTGGCTGATCAGCTCGCTGATGCCCCGCACCAGGGCGCCGCCGCCGGCCAGCATGATGCCGCGGTCCACGATGTCGGCGGCCAGTTCGGGCGGGGTGCGCTCGAGGGTGCGCTTCACCGCCTCCACGATCACGTTGAGGGGCTCGGCCATGGCCTCGCGGATGTCGCCGGCGCGCACGTTGATCGTGCGGGGCAGTCCGGAGAGCAGGTGCAGGCCGCGCACATCCATCGACGTCTCGTCGTGGGCGTCGTCCGGGAAGGCGGAGCCGATGCGGATCTTGATGTCCTCGGCGGTGCGCTCGCCCACCACGAGGTTGTGCACCTTCTTCAGGTAGGTGCCGATGGCGTCGCTGAGCTCATCACCGGCCACCCGCACCGACTCGCTCAGCACGGTGCCGCCGAGGCTCAGCACGGCCACCTCGGTGGTGCCGCCGCCGATGTCCACCACCATGGTGCCCACGGGCTCGGTCACCGGCAGACCGGCGCCGATGGCGGCCGCCACGGGCTCATCGATCAGGTGCACCTCCCGGGCGCCGGCCAGACCGGCCTCCCGCACGGCGCGGCGCTCCACGCCGGTGACGCCGCTGGGGATGCCGATCACCAGGCGGGGCGCCACGATGCCGCGCCCCTCATTGCCCTTCTGGATGAAGGTCTTGATCATCTGCTCGGCCGCGTCGAAGTCGGCGATCACGCCGTCGCGCAGCGGGCGCACCGCCCGGATGTTGCCGGGGGTGCGGCCGAGCATCATCTTGGCCTCATCCCCCACCGCCAGGGGAACGTTGCGCTCCAGGTCGAGGGCCACCACCGAGGGCTCCTGCAGCACGATGCCCTTGCCGGACACATACATCAGGGTGTTGGCCGTTCCCAGATCGATGCCGATATCGCGGGAGAACTGGAAACGTCGAAAGAACACGGGCGCGGCCTTGGGCGTTAAAAATCATAAGTGGACCCTTTCAGACCCCGGACGGCAACCCGCCCTGCCAGCCGCGCCGCTTTCCCGTGAAAACCCGGAGGGACAGGGGCAGGACGGCGGTGGCACTGAAGGGATGTGGAAGCCCCGGAGCACAGCCGAGGGGTGCCGCATCATTGATCCAACACGCATCCCAAGGAGCCACGCCATGGGCGTCAATTCCGTCACTCTCGTCGGCCGGGCCGGCCGCGACCCCGAAGTGCGCTACTTCGAATCCGGCACGATGGTGGCGAACCTCACCTTGGCGGTGAACCGCCGCAGCCGGGACGACGAACCCGACTGGTTCAACCTCGAGATCTGGGGCAAGCAGGCGCAGGTGGCCGCGGACTACGTCCGCAAGGGCTCCCTGCTCGGCATCATCGGCAGCTTCAAGCTCGACCGCTGGACCGACCGCAGCACCGGCGAGGAGCGCAGCAAGCCGGTGATCCGCGTCGACCGCCTCGAGCTGCTGGGCTCCAAGCGCGACGCCGAAGCCGGCGGCATGGGCGGCGGCTACAGCGGTGGTGGTGGCTTCGGGGGCGGCGAGCCCAGCGAGGAGGAAGTGCCCTTCTGAGCCCGCCGCCCGGGGTCCCTCAGTAGCGGTAGTGCTCCAGCTTGTAGGGACCCTCCACCGGCACGTTGATGTAGGCCGCCTGCTCGGGGGTGAGCTCGGTGAGCCTGGCGCCGATCTTCTCGAGGTGGAGGCGGGCCACCATCTCGTCGAGGTGCTTGGGCAGCACATACACCTCGTTGGCGTACTGGTCGCCCTTGGTGAACAGTTCGATCTGGGCGAGCACCTGGTTGGTGAAGGAATTGCTCATTACAAAGCTGGGGTGGCCGGTGGCGCAGCCTAGGTTCACCAGCCGACCCTCGGCCAGCAGGAGGATCTTGTTGCCGCTGGGCAGGGTGATGTGATCCACCTGGGGCTTGATGTTGTCCCAGGGGTACTGCTTCAGCGAAGCCACATCGATCTCATTATCGAAGTGGCCGATGTTGCACACGATCGCCTGATCCTTCATCTGGATCAGGTGCTCGTGGCGGATCACCTGGAAGTTGCCGGTAGCGGTCACGAAGATGTCCACATCGCGCACCACGTCGTCGAGACGCACCACGCGGTAGCCCTCCATCGCCGCCTGCAGGGCGCAGATCGGATCGATCTCGGCGATCATCACGGTGGCGCCGAGGCCGCGC